>JAQBYJ010000055.1 GCA_027622555.1 Verrucomicrobiota bacterium | reverse complement strand
TTGACCCTTTATTTTGACCTTCAAATCTAACTTTCCTGGCCATCAAACAAGGAGAGTATCTATGCACCAAGTGAGGGCAATAGTATTAAGTATTGGATTGACCCTTTATTTTGACCCCTCAGATGCTCCTGTGGTCTACCTGATGTTAAAATGGATTACGGACGAATACCACTCCGAGCACTTGCTGGATCGAGTATTCATGAAAGCCTCGGAGCAACTGGCAAACAGTGATGTATTTTCCGAGGACCAAAAGATGGAGGTAATCCTGGAAGGAAAAACCAGTTTCCTGAGGAAGCTCCAAGTGCATGCCACCCGAATGAAACCGAAGGCCGGATACGCGCCTCACGAGGATGCATATGATGTGGGGATCTTACTTTTTGAAGGAGAAATCGAGACGCTTGGAGAGAAAGTAAAGGCGCCTGCTCTCATATATTATGCCGCCGGCGAGCCCCATGGCCTGACATGCACGAGCGATACGATGGCCAAATACATTGTCTTTGAATTTCACGCTAAACACGGCGACATCTATGAACACCCCAAGTTTCGTCGGCGCAGAAAACTCAAACAGTCACTTACTAATCCAGGTTTGTTGTTTAACCATCTCAAATGGGTCATCAAACATAAGCTGGGGAAATAACCAGCCTGCTACCTAAAGGGGTTGTCCTTTGTGAAATAAACCCACTAGCCTGCCTCCTATGGGATTTTGGTCATCTATTCTTTTGTTTTTGGTTTCATTACTAACCTGGGGTTGCCAAACCGTTTATTACGATACCATGGAACGCATGGGGATTCACAAACGCGAGATACTGGTAGATCGAGTCACCGAGGCACAAGAAAGCCAGGAAGTCGCCAAAGAACAATTTGCCGATGCTTTGGAAGCATTTCGTGCGACCGTCACGGTCGAAGGTAGCAAACTCCAGGAAACTTACGACCGGTTACAAAAAGAGTATGACCTCTCGGTCCGCAGGGCCAACGATGTGCGTGGCCGGATCGCCGCAGTTAAAAATGTCGCCGAAGCCTTGTTTGATGAATGGGAAACGGAGTTGGCTGATTTTTCATCTGACAAGTATCGTGAGTCAAGTCAGGCCCAGCTTACTCAAACGCGAAAAGAGTATGAGAAGCTCCTGACTGCTATGAACAAAGCGGAAGAGAAGATGAATCCCATTCTGGTAGTATTCAACGATCAGGTACTTTTTCTAAAACACAATTTGAACGCACGTGCTATCGCTTCGATTCAAAGTGAAGTCACCGCGATGGAAGAAGAAGTCGCAGACCTTATCCAAGATATGAATGCGGCCATCGCTGAAGCGGAAGCGTTCGTGAAGCAGTTGAAAGAGTAGCGTTTTACTCGCTCCGCAGTGCAGATGCCGGCTTTAATCGGCTTGCGCGGTAAGCGGGGATCAATCCCGCAAGGGTGCTGATAAGTATGGCACTTACAAAAATGAAAACAAAGTCGGATTGCTCGTAGTCGACGGGGATTTTAGTAAATTGATAAAACCGGATAAGGGTTTCCTCCTTATTAAATATACCAGCAGCATACTTCACAATCTCGTTGCGATAGGCCAAAGCCAGAAACGCACCAGAGAAACCGATCACCGTACCGGCCAAGCCGATGATAAACCCCTGAAGCGTAAAGCAGGCAACCAAGCCTGAAGACTTGGCACCCATGGCACCGAGCAAACCGATTTCTTTCGTTTTGCGAACAACCGTGATCAAGAGGGTACTGGTAATTGCAAAAGCGGATACAACGATAATAAAGAGAAGAAGAAAAAACATAACCGACTTCTCTAACTGCAGCACAAAAAGAAAGTCTCGATTGAGATCGAGCCACGAGAATGCCTTCAAGCCCAAGGGAAGATCATCACGTCTCAGGAGCGTTGCATTGATCTCACTCGTAATGAGGTCGACCTGATCTTCATAGGCTTCTTTCAGCCGGACCGTTATTCCATGAACGCCATCTTCAAGTCCGTAGAATTCCTGCATCAAAGAAAGCGTGCAAAACAGGGTATTGTCATCAATCACCGTCCATCCGGTTTCAAGAACACCAGCTACACGAAGCTCACGCGGAAGCATCATTTCCTCCTGCTTAAACTTCTCAATAATAAGCGGGGAAACCACCTCTAACATGTCACCCCGATAAGCACCAATCTTCCGGGCAAGCCCGGAACTAATGATAATGGAATCATCGTCCAAATCATCGATACTCCCAATTTTCATGAACCGTTCGAATGGAATAACCTCCGCTTCCAGGTTCACGTCAACCCCGCGAATGGCAGGAAACACTGGAACGTTCCGGTTTTGGACCATCACAAATCCGTAGGCATAGGGTGCAACCGCTTGAATTACTTTCCTGGACCTGAACTCCGTATCAAGAATGAGGTCCATGATGCCTTCGTATTCATAAATGACAGCACCCGCCTCGACTCGAATGTCACCGGACGTTTCCACGATTTTGTCGCGTATCTCTTTTTGGAACCCGTTCATGACGGTGAGAACCACCACCAGGACACACACGCCCAAACTAACCCCCAAAACCGACAAAACCAAATAGAACGAAGCAAATCGTCCCGAGGGGAAAAGTTGTTTGACGGCTAAATAAAAGTACCAAGGCATGTGAAAAACAATAGAAGCTAAAAGCCAGGAGTTAGAATGCTAGCCTTAAACGCAGTTCAGCTGAATCTATGCTCTGACTTGTTGTCGTGGAAGATGTTTCTTTCGATCAATCAACGTTCGTTAAGCGTTCCGCTACTCATCCGCACTACCCTCTTCGGCGTCGTTTGTTTGCCTTTTCTCAGGCCGAAGAGCCGGGAACAAAATCGTATCACGTATATTGGCAGCACCGGTTAGCAGGATAATCAACCGGTCGATCCCTACACCCATTCCTCCTGCGGGAGGCATGCCCTGCTCCATCGCGGCGAGAAATTCCGTATCAATATCCTGCGTCTCCTCACCGAGCTGGGCTTCAAACATCTCCTTCTGGATAAAGGGGTCGTTCTGCTCTGAGTAAGCCGGCGCAATTTCCTGTCCGTTGATGCAAAGTTCAAAGACGTCGAGGACGCCTGGATCGTTTTCATTCAACTTTGCCAAAGGACACAGCTCTTTGGGAATATGCGTAACAAAGGTTGGTTGAATAAGCGTAGGTTCGACAAGCTTCTCAAAAACATTGTTCGTAATTTCGTAATCCTCCAAATCCGGATTTACTTTTATACCCAACTCCTGGGTCGCTGCGAGTTTTTCATCTTTGGATCGACTAAACCAGTCATCATCCTTGGTGGCCTCAAGAACAAGATCTTTATAGGAAACTTCCCTCCACTCTCCTCCGAGCTCAATATCGATGCCGTCAGAGTTCGCAATCGTCGTAGTACCCAACACATCCTTACAGACGGTTTGAATCATTCCATGGATCAACGTCATCATGCCACGGAAGTCCGAATAGGCCTGATACACTTCAAGCATGGTGAACTCGGGATTATGACGCCGCGAAAGACCTTCATTCCGAAATACCCGACCAATTTCGAAGATGCGATCGAACCCGCCGACCAGCAAACGCTTCAAGTGAAGTTCGAGAGCGATACGTAAATAGAAATCGCAATCCAACGCATTGAAATGCGTTACGAATGGCCTGGCTGCTGCACCGCCTGCAATGTGATGCAGCGTGGACGTTTCCACTTCCATAAAGTCCTGAGCCTCCAGGTAGCGGCGAATGCAGGAGATAATCGCACTTCGCTTTTTAAAGCGTTCGCGGCTCTCGTCATTGACGATCAAATCCAGGTGACGGTTGCGGTATACCTTCTCGTTGTCAGTAAGTCCTGCCCATTTTTCGGGCAACGGCCTCATCGATTTTGAAACGATAGCATAATCAAGAACACGGACGGTTATCTCTCCGGTCTGGGTTACAAAGACCGGACCGGATACTCCGATAATATCACCAATATCATGCTTCCGAAGTTTGAAATACTTTTCTTCACCCAGTTCATCGCGCTTGGCATATATCTGGATCTTTCCATCACGATCGAGGATTTTGGCAAACATGGCTTTGCCCATAACGTTCAGATTCGTGATGCGTCCAGCGACGGAAACAGATTCCTGCTCCTGTTCATCAACCTCCGGTTTATACAATGCCTTCGCTGATGTGGAGGTATGAGTCTGATCCCAATTCTGACGAAATGGGTCGATTCCGTCCTCGCGCAACTTATCCAGTTTTGCCTTACGTACGGCAAACAGGTCATGGGAATTATCCGAAGTATTATTGCTCATGATAGTGATAAAAAACGCGCAACGATGAACAGCGCTATTTGAAAGCGCAACGGAAAATCAGGTCTGGGTATATGCGCCCGAGTAATTCTATTTTCGAGTAAAAACGGGCGGCGGTTTTGGCAAAACACCTCAACTTTAACTGTAGAAAATCCACCCGCTATTAGCCTACCAGACAGCTCTACAAAATCCAATTATCACGGATTTCCTCGAATCAGTTCAAACAGACGGAGGAGCTTTGAGGTCGTCATAAAAGGCCACGAGACTTGTATAATAATAGGGCATCACCCAAAGCATCCCAATGTATAAGGTCGGTATCGTCAGAATGGACCAACCGAGAAATACAAGATGCATCATAAACAACTTTAGCTTGTAGCCCTTGAGAATCCGGGGGCACTTTTGAAGAACCTCTACGCCACCGATTTCCGGTTCTTCCAATGCAATCAGGTAGCCGATGGAAAATATTACCTGGATCACTATCGAACTCACCATAATCACCCCAGTTCCAAATCCGATGATGATTATCATCACTGGAACCAATGCCCCGGCTTGTGAGTCTCCTACTGCCGCAATGCTTGCAACCAGCAAACCAATCGGAATCCCGACCACCATAAGAACGGCTATACCGATGGCGAAGATCAGCAAATAAATAACCAGCCCCAACGCGAAGTTGGAAAACCCGGCAAACAAGAGATTGTTCTGTGGATCCTCCTTACGAAATAGACGGAGAAAATATTCGTGAACACCCAGCATGAAGGGTCCGAATAGGATAAAGCATCCAAATGGAACCAGGCCAGAAGCAAAAATGAGCAAAATGAACAGGAAGATAAACAGCGCAGCCTGATTCCACCGGCCCGATAAAGCTCGGCGGGCTGAAGCACGTAATTCATAGTTGGGAGTTCGACCGTTGGCACCGCTAGCCACAGGTATCGGGGAAGTTTTATTTGCCTGGCCTGCCTGGGTAGTCCGCGTAGGCGTTTCTTGAATTCCTTCAAACACTGAACCATACGAAGCCCAGTCACTCATTGCTTCCCTCCACACCAAGTCGGTCAGCTTGATCAACCCAGAATCGAAAAGCTGCTTTAATTCATCTTCTGAAACAGGACCTTTTTGCTCACCATTTATCGTGTAAAACCAAATCATAGAACTTTATTGCACAAGTGGAACAGCGGAAACAACTACCAGAGACCTGATGCCAGAACACTCAATATCATGATTCGATTCCGCAAGTCGAAAAAGCTTCACTTTGGGCACCTACCAAGGATACCAAAAAAACAATTCGAGGTCATTGACTAAAAAATACCTGAAAAGTCTTGTGCAAGCGATCTGAGATCCTTTTTTTGGTTTCTACTTCACCCAATTCTTCTCGAGTAGCAACTCCGCAATCGCAAATTCTCTAAAGCTCCTACATGTACCGCGTTGTCATTTTTCTGATCTTATTCGGCGGCTGGGTTGTATTATCCGGACAATTTGACTATTTCCACATCACCTTGGGTGTTCTCTCCTGCCTGTTTATAACCCTTATCTCCTCGAGCTTTTACTTTACAAACCGTTCTAAAGGTTTTGCCAACCGCCTGGCTGAAACAGCGAGAATACCCGGTTATTTACTCTGGCTGTTGTGGGAGATTATTCTCTCCAATGTCCACATATTGAGGCTGGCGCTAACACCCGGTGAGATCAAAGACCTCGATCCTTCCCTGGTCCGTGTTAAGACAAAACTTAAGACCGACTATGGTAAATACATACTGGCCAATTCAATCACACTCACTCCCGGTACCATCACCATAGACATCGAAGGAGATGAACTACTCATCCACTCCATCTCGCGACATACCAAGTCGGGTGTTGAGAGTGAGACGATGGAGCAAAAAATCTCTAAAGTATTTGAAGGAGGGGACAGTTAGGTCATGGAGAATTTTTTCGTATGGGTCGGCATAGCCATCCTCGCTCTCATGGTTCCGATCATTTACCGAATGATCATAGGACCCACTGCGATTGACCGGATAGTTGCCGTCAACGTAATCGGGACCAAAACGACGGTCCTACTAATCATCATCGGCATGTTGTTCCAACGGGTGGAAATGTTTGTTGATTTTGCCCTGACCTATGCCCTTCTGAACTTTATTGGATCGATCGCAGCGGCTCGTTTCTTTGATCGGGTAAACCCAACCAAGTCGTTTGCCGATATGAAAGCGGAGGAGTCTGGAGATTGATTATTAACATCATAAGCATTTTTATTATTTGCACCGGGCTGGTATTTTTCATCGGTGGCGCAGTGGGTATATTGAGATTCCCGGACTTTTATACACGTATGCATGCCGCTGGAAAAGGAGACACCTGTTCCATGCTTCTCATCCTAGCAGGAATGGCGCTGTATCAGCTGCATGTTCCTTCCCTGGCAAATTTCCTGGTCGTTGGTAAAATGATATTTATTGCTATGTTTATCATGTCGACAGGACCGACCAGCACTCACGCTCTTATCAAAGCCGGGTTTGAAGAAGGAATAAAAATGTGGACTCGCGGCAAAAAGGAGGAGGGGAAATGATCTGGATTTTCGACCTGATAATTCTGATTTTCCTGGTGATCACTTCGATCATTGCACTCCAGGTGAAGGACTTGCTCAGTGCGGCGATGATTTTCGGAGTTTACAGTTTTCTCATGTGTCTGCTTTGGGCTGGTATGGGTGCGGTTGATGTCGCCTTTACCGAGGCGGCCGTCGGTGCGGGAGTTAGCGCTGTATTTATGATTTCAACCGTGCTGCGCACATCAAGGAGGTCATCAGATTGAAAGTACTCGGATTCATTACCGTAATAATTACGGGACTATTACTCTTACAGGCGGAAAAAGATTTTCCTGATTGGGGAGATGTAAATTCGCCAGCCAGTAGCTACCGTTTGTCTCAACATTACATCACTCAAACTTTTCCCGAAACAACAGTTCCTAATATGGTAACGGCCGTCCTGGCGGACTACCGGGGCTACGACACCCTGTTTGAAACCGTGGTGATATTCACCGCAGGTATAGCTATTATCGGGATACTGCGTGTATTCGGTTCCAGCAGCCAGAACCAGCACAAAGAACCAAAACTAACCGACAAGAAGCCAGACCTGATCATTGCAACGACCACTCGTCTGTTACTTCCTATCATTCAACTTTTTGCGCTCTACGTGGTCGCCCATGGTCACCACAGTCCAGGTGGCGGATTCCAAGGAGGAGTCATCTTCGGGGCTAGTTTTATATTATTGGCATTAGCACGAAACCTGCAAGCAGCTCAGGAATGGGTGCCAGAGAATCGGATACTCAACCTGGCCGGTATCGGTATTTTTATATACGCAGGATTCGGAGTCGTAGCTTTGCTCTTCGGAGCCAACTTTCTCGATTACGGGATTCTATCAAAAATAATCCCCGGCAGCGTTGAAGATGCTCGTTCCCATAGCATGCTCGGTGTAGAAATCGGCGTGGCATTCACGGTAACCGCGATCATGTTTTCGATCTACTCAAGTTTGTCCTCAAATGGTACAATGAAGGAGGGCATCTAATCCATGGAATTTCTAGAAGCAATTGCGGACAGTTTCAATTATTGGATATACGTCATTATTATGATGATCGGTTTGTATGCCATGGTCTCAAAAAACAACTTGATCAAAAAACTGATCGGGATGTCGATTTTTCAAACAGCGATCATTTTGTTTTACGTCTCGATTGGCTACAAGGAGCACGCAACCATCCCCATTTTGTATCACGATCAAGTCCATGGAGCTCACCATGAAGAGGTCTCCGGGGAGGGTACGGATACTCACCACGACGCTGAACACGCAGTTCGCGAAGTTACCGAAGAAATTCACGCAGCAGCAGATCACAGTGACCATGCCGTCAGTCACGACGACCATGGCAGTCTGGAAATCGACCCCGACCAATTTATTAATCCCCTGGTTCATGTACTCATGCTTACCGCCATTGTGGTCGGAGTAGCTACTCTTGGTGTGGGACTAGCCATCACTCAGAAACTATATGGAGAATTCGGCTCACTTGAAGAGAGCGAAATCCTTGAACAGATCAAGTCCGCAAAATGACTGAGCAAGCACCTGTTTTAATTCTCCTGTTTCCTTTTCTAACCGCCATAGTGGTGGCGCTGGTCGGGATTAGAATCAAGGCACTTTGCTGGCCGCTCGTCTTGTTGAGTCTGGCGAGTTCGGTTTGGGCAAGTCTATCGACCTTGGTTCGTGTCTTGGAATCAGGGACCATTCGTTATAAATTAGGTGGTTGGGAACCACCGTTCGGCATTGAATTTCGCATTGACGGACTGAATGCCCTGGTCGCGGTAACCGTAACGATTGTTGCCTTGTTAGCAGCGATCTATTCCAGAGACGCAGTGCTCACGGAAAACAAGGACAAGGTTTCCCAGTATTATACGCTATTTCTTTTACTCATAGCGGGGCTATTGGGTATGGTGATCACAGGAGATGCGTTCAATCTCTACGTATTGTTGGAAATCTCCGCTTTGACGAGCTATGCCCTGTTGGCGATGGGCAATATCCGGGCCACTTTAGCAGCTTATAAATACTTAATCATGGGAACGATTGGGGCGTCGTTCTATTTATTGGGCGTTGGCTACCTGTATATAAAAACAGGGTCCCTGAATATGGTGGACATCAACGAGCAGTTGGTGGTGAACCACCTGGAAGGTTCCTCCACCATTCTTGTGGCTTTCATACTCATCACCGTAGGCGTGTGGATTAAAATGGCATTTTTCCCCCTTCATGCATGGTTACCGAATGCCTACTCTTTTGCACCAACGACCAGCAGTGCTATCATGGGTCCGCTCGTGACCAAGGTAATGATCTACGTGATGATCCGCATGGTCCTGACTGTGTTTGGTCCAAACTACGCTTTTGAAGTTCTCAATTGGGACAACGTCGTGGTTTGGCTGGCAGTCATAGCCATCCTTGCGGGTTCTATCGGCGCACTCGCTCAGAAAGACCTTCGGAAGATGCTCACATTTCTCATCATTGCCGAAGTCGGTTATATGGTTGGCGGTGTTTGGCTCGTGGATGAAACCGGTATGATCGGTTCGATCTTTCACATCATCAGCGATGCATTCATGACTCTGTGCGTATTCCTGTTCGCAGGGATTATTTACACCAAGACGGGTCGGAGAGATATCAATGCGGTGGATGGATTGTTTAAGAAGATGCCCCTAACCATGATCGGATTCCTGGTAGGTGCTTTTTCACTGATAGGCATACCTCCGACTGCAGGTTTTTTCAGTAAATGGTATTTGATTCAAGGCGGCATCAACTCCGGAAACTGGGAGTATGTGGTGGCTCTGCTTTTTTCCAGTTTGGTCAATGCGGTTCTTTTCTTCCGGATTATTGAGGTCGCTCACTTTGGCGTTAAACCCGCCGAAGGACACGACGCCCATCATGGAGACCATCACGCTAAAATCTCGGAAGGCTCAATGACCCAGGTCCTGCCCTTGTTGGCCACCGCGGCTATCATTTTAAGTATCGGTATCTACAATAAGGAAATTGTTTCGATCATTCAGGACTTTGTTTCTCAATTTAACCTGGTAGCTGGAATTTGACAGTATGACTCCCGACACCATCATCAGTTTTAAACCCGTCCTGGTATGCCTTGTTTCCCTGCTGGCGGTGATACCTATTGTTTTGCTCGGCAAAAAGCCAAACCTTAGAGAAGGAGCCACGTTCGCCGCCGGGTTTATTAAGTTTGGCCTGGTGGTTTCGATGCTACCGGCAATACTTGCCGGAACGAAGATTGAGTTTACGATTTGGCAAATCCTGCCACGGCTTTCGATTGCATTCCGGGTAGATCAATTCGGGATGCTCTTTGCCCTGGTGGCATCCTCGCTTTGGATAATCACCTCCTTGTACGCGATCGGTTACATGCGAGGGCTGAAGGAACATTCACAAACCCGGTTCTACTCATTCTTTGCGGTATCTCTATCCGCAACCTTGGGCGTAGCATTTTCGGCCAACCTGTTTACACTGTATCTGTTCTACGAAATGCTTTCCCTCGCAACCTATCCCCTGGTAACGCACCACCAGGATAAGGAAGCCAGGACCGGCGGTCGCACTTATCTGACCTATTTACTGACGACATCGATTGGTTTTGTGTTGCCCGCTCTGATTTTTATTTTCCTGAAAACAGACGGCGGTATGGATTTCATCGGAGGCGGATTCCTTAGAGATCACATAGGAGCAACTGAAGGACTTGTTCTTGTGCTTCTGCTAACCTTTGGATTCGCAAAGGCAGGCCTCATGCCATTCCACTCCTGGCTACCTGGAGCGATGGTGGCCCCTACCCCGGTGAGTGCGCTCTTGCATGCCGTTGCCGTCGTGAAGGTGGGCGTCTTTTGTATCATTCGCGTTTACTCAGGAGTTTTCGGACTCGATTTCATGGCGGATCTGGATCTCGGGGTAATCATCACCTGGATCGCTGCCTTCACAGTCGTCACCTCCTCCCTGATCGCACTATCCCAGGACAACCTGAAACGCCGCCTGGCATTTTCCACGATTGGTCAACTTTCCTACATCATTCTGGGCATGGCATTGCTCAATGGGAACGGAGCGACCGGAAGTATGATGCACATCGCCATGCACGCTTTCGGAAAAATCACTTTGTTCTTCTGTGCAGGAGCCATTTTCGAAGCAACGGGCAAAAAATACATCAGCCAGATGGTCGGAATCGGCAAACGAATGCCGATAACGATGGCGGCATTCTTCATCGGTTCGTTAAGTGTGGTGGGTATCCCGCTGGCCGGAGGCTTCTGGAGTAAGTTTTATCTGCTGCAAGGAACGGTAGCCGATGGACAGTATATTATGTTGGTCGTTCTACTCGTAAGCTCACTGCTCAACGCGGCCTACTTTTTCCCTATCTCGTTTAGGGCATTCTTCTGCAAAGCGGACGATTCTCTGTTCGAAGACAAAGTGGATGAAGCTCACCCATGTGCCGTAATAGCTTTGTCCCTAACCGCATTGGCGACCATGGTGTTGTTCGTCTATCCTGAACCATTTTTCTCGCTCGCCGACGCCGCAGCGCAAGAGTTTCTAAACTTTTAAACCGCACTTGTTATGAAAGAAGAAATTCAAGAATTATCACACGCAGCCTGGCCCGGTTTTAAAAAAGCATTCATAGTAGTATTCAGCTTACTGACGATCTACTTGATATTCATCATGCTGTCCTCTCCAGATGGTGGAGCAGCCAATCTTCACCACTGAATCGCGCTTAACACGAACGTAGATTGACCCATGAGTGATTCACATCATCCCCCATCCAAAATGGCCAAGATCATTGTCCGCTCACTCATCGTAGCTTGCGTGGTCGTCTTCCTTTTGGACTTTTTGTTTTTATCAGAAAATTTCGATAAGCATGCCGTTTTTGAATGGGAAAACTGGCCTGGCTTTTACGGGGTTTATAGTTTCGTAACTTTCGCGCTCCTGGTATTCGCATCCAAATTCATCCTGCGTCCCCTCGTGAAACGCAAAGAGGACCACTACGATTAATATGATACTACCTCCGCAGTTCATTTTCCTTATCGGTGCGCTATTAATTCCGCTCTTCAAAGGCCGTTTAAGGACCGGGTATATGCTATTGCTACCGGTATTGGCATTCTTCAGTTACCTGAAGCTGGAGGAAGGCATTTACTGGACTTACTCGATCCTCGATTTTGACCTGGCTCTGGTTCGCGCGGATCCGATGAGCCTGATGTTTCTAAACATCTTCATAATCGCTACCTTTATTGCGGTCATTTACAATAGCCATGAAAAGGGTACCATGGAGCATTTTTCCGGCCTGCTGTATGCCGGAAGTGGTGTCGGAGTCGTCATGGCCGGCGACCTGATTACCTTTTTTATCTTTTGGGAACTACTCACTGTTGGCGCGGCTTTTCTCTTGCTTGTTCGGCGCACTGCAAAATCCGTTGGAGCAGCCATGCGGTACTTACTCGTTCACGTGGTCGGCGGGTTGATCCTCTTTGCTGGTATTGTATTGTATATTAAGGAGACGGGCAGCACAAACATCGCGTTCAATGAAATTGGTTTAGACAATACTGCGAGCTTCCTGATCTTTTTGGGATTCGGAGTAAATTGCGGTTGGCCAATCATCCACGCGTGGATAACGGACACCTATCCCGAATCGACCGTGGGCGGGATTGTCTTCATGGCTACCTTTACCACCAAGGCTGCGGTGTATGCCTTGATGAGAGGTTTTCCAGGAGAAGAGGTTCTGATCTGGATCGGAACTGCAATGGCCGCTTTCCCCATTTTCTATGCGGTAATTGAAAACGACCTGCGCCGAGTATTGGCCTACAGTATGATCAACCAAGTGGGATTTATGGTGGTCGGAATAGGGATCGGAACCTATCTTTCGATGAACGGATCAGCCGCCCACGTTTACGCCGATATTTTATTTAAAGGTCTCTTATTTATGTCTGTCGGCGCCGTTTTATACCGGACCGGCAAATCAAAATGTACAGAGCTGGGTGGACTTTTCAAAAGTATGCCTTTTACGGCGATCTGTTGCATCATTGGCGCGGCATCCATTTCCGCAGTTCCTCTCTTTAGTGGATTCGCCACTAAATCAATGATCATGGCTGAGGCCGCCGGTGAGCATTACGTCTGGGTATGGCTGGTCCTGCTTTTTGCATCAGCAGGCGTGGTCGAGCATGCCGGAATCAAGATTCCCTTCTTCGCATTCTTCTCCCACGATTCCGGACTAAAGGTAGAAGAGGCCCCGATGAACATGCGCATCGCTATGGGTCTCGCCGCAGTCGGATGTCTTGCAATTGGATTTTTCCCTGAACAGACCCTTTATAGAATACTGCCTTTCGACGCACACTACGAAGTTTTCACCCTTGCCCACGTTATAGGACAATGCTTGCTGCTCCTGTTCGCCTGCCTCGCATTTGCCCTGCTTATGTTAGGAGGCTTCTACCCGGCGGAGATGCGGGCGATCAATATCGATAGCGACTGGTTCTACCGCAAAGGCGGAAAATGGATCTACACAATTTGTGATCGCAGTCTCAATGGAGTAAACGCTGCAGTACACAAAGTGTTTATGGGAGGAATAGTGAACAGTGTTTGTCGATTTGCCACCGAAGGCCCAGCCAGAATTTTCATATGTCTGCTCACTCCTTATTGGACTATCAAAGGCAACAACGCCGAACAACAGGAAGCACTCAAAAATACAGTTAGGTTGAACATCGAAAAAGGTGCTCTTCCAATTGGCATCACCGCCTGCCTATCTGTCATCGTGTTAGCTTTGTTGTTCTTCTTCTAGAAGTCGGATTACGGATTCGCAGTTGCGATCGCCTAAAAATTGGCTCCTGTTGAACAAAGATCGATGCAGCAATCAGAACAGGCGCAACAACTATTTCCTTTCCAGGTAGAAGATTGGGGGAATACCGAATACGAAGCGGCTTTTGAAAAACAGAAAGCTTATGTGCGCGATCGCGTAGACGGGAAACGCGAAGACACACTCATATACACCGAGCACCTGCCGGTTTTCACCATGGGCCTTAGGCGAGGGGCAGAAACGCATTTAATCTGGGATGAAGCTGCTTTGAGCGAGAAAGGGATTTCGGTTTATAAGTCAAACCGTGGAGGAGACATCACCTACCATGGTCCCGGTCAATTGACCTGCTATCCCGTTATCCACTTGGAAAAACTCCGAGATCTGCACGCCTACCTTAGAATCATGGAAGACATGCTGATTCAGATTGTTTCACACTTCGGACTCATAGCGGATCGCCGCGAAGGGAAGACGGGGATCTGGATCGAAGAACGCAAGATCGCTGCCATCGGTGTCGCGGTAAAGTCCTGGGTGACCTATCATGGCTTCGCCCTGAACGTGAACAACGATTTGGACCCATTTTCCGGAATTGTGCCTTGTGGCATCGTCGACGGGACGGTGACGTCGCTTAAAAAAGAACTCGGTTTTCCCGTTGATATGAATGATGTGAAAGCCGTAGTGTCCCAAGTTTTCCTGGATAATTTTAAAAATTACCTGACTTAATCGTATGTTAAAGAAGCCAAAATGGCTGAGAGCCAAATTGCCTGCCGGTCCCGAGTATCAGGCGGTTAACGAGCTGGTTGAAACCAACAAGTTGCACACCGTTTGCAAAAGTGCTCAATGCCCAAACATGGGTGAATGTTGGACACGCGGTACTGCGACATTGATGATCCTGGGTAACATCTGCACGCGATCCTGCGGTTTCTGCGCTATCCAGACAGGTCGGCCAACAGAGCTCGATATCGGTGAACCAGCACGGGTTGCCGATGCGGTGGCGAAAATGGGATTGAAACACGCGGTCATTACATCGGTCGCACGCGATGATTTAAAGGATGGAGGCGCATCCGTCTGGGCAGCCACGATTCGAGCAATCCGACACCGGAATCCACACACGGCTGTGGAAGTTCTTATCCCCGATTTCCGGGGAAGTAATCAGCACCTTGACATTGTTCTAGAAGCCAAGCCGGACATTCTGAATCACAATGTGGAAACGGTTGAACGCCTCCAACGACCAGTTCGTAAAACGGCAAACTACCAGCAGTCCCTGAATGTGTTACGTCATGCCAAAGGAAAAAGCTTCACAACCAAATCCGGAATCATGTTGGGGCTCGGTGAGACGAAGGAGGAAATCGAAACCTGCCTGCGCGATATGCGTAATGCCGGTATCGATATAATAACCATTGGACAATATCTACAGCCTACTCCGAAGCATTTGCCTTTGGAGCGCTGGGTGACACCGGATGAGTTTGAGCATTGGAAATCATTCGGCCTGGAGATTGGATTTGGAGTGGTGGAATCGGCACCGCTCGTACGCAGTTCATATCATGCGGAAGAACAATCTGACCGTTACGCGCCAAGAACCTCTGCAGCGAGGTCTGCTTAGCCCCAGCTACAGGAGGTTCGGGGTGTGATTGTTCTTTACTTCGTTGTCGGTCATGACCTCTGTACAATTGACGTCAGAAACGAAACGATGGCCAAAGTGTAGGAGCAAATTTATTCGCGACTCGTAAATCAAAAACCTTCGAGTCGCGACTAAAGTTGCTTACAAATGGAGAGAGGTGACTATTTCTGTAGTGAATCAGATCAAAAGATTCTGTACGGAAAGACCATAGGACCATCCACTCGCCAGTGTGAATTCTTTGGGTCCGGTAGCTTAGGTTTTGACATCTTTCAAAATCACACCCTGAGCTTCGGGATTGATCTTTAGTAAGTTCACTCTAGATCTAGACTATGGTAACCAAAAAAGGTATAGTTGATAACTGGCTGCCTCGATACACGGGCGTCCCTGTTGTTAAGTTTGGGGAATATATTTTGCTAACCAACTTTGACGACTATTTGAAAAAATTTGCTCGTTGGCATCGCGTCAAAATAGCGGGAAAAGATAAGCCAATGCCGTCGGCGACATCCGACAACATTACAATGATTAATTTCGGAATGGGAAGCGCAAATGCCGCTTCGATCATGGACTTACTCATAGCGATTAAGCCGAGGGGTGTACTCTTTCTTGGAAAATGTGGGAGTTTGAAATCCGATATGCCAGTGGGATCGTTGCTTTTGCCGATAGCAGCTATTCGTGGAGAAGGAACTTCGAACGATTATTTTCCCCCGGAAGTTCCCGCATTGCCGGCATTCGAACTACAACGGGCTACTTCCGAAGCCATTCGTGATCACAATAAGGATTATTACACTGGCGTCGTCTACACAACCAACCGACGAGTGTGGGAACATGATCAAGAATATAAGGAGTACCTTACCAAAATCCGCTGCAACGCCATCGAGATGGAGACAGCAACCATTTTCTCGGTTGGGTTTTACAATCATATACCGACTGGAGCCCTGCTACTGGTATCAGACGAACCCATGATACCGGAAGGCATCAAGACGGAAGAAAGTGATGAGATGGTTAGTCAACATTTCACCAGCACCCATGTAAAAATCGGGATCGAAGCACTCAAGCAATTATCCGAAAGTAAAGCCTCCGTTAAGCACCTGATTTTTTAGCTGAAAGCTTTCTGGCTGACTTCTAACGATTCCGCACGTAACGCCCTTGAGCCTCCTGCCTGCTCGTCTTTCGGTACCGCGTTTTCTCTACGACTCTGGAAAGCGAAGAACTTCCCAGAAGGAAGGATTGAAGCCAGACCAAAGAAAAACAGCCCATCACATAAAGTGAAGCAGAGATGGGAGTTATCCAACCTGCGATGGCCATAACGCTAGCAACCGTAAATGCACTGGGAAGCACCCAAAGATTTCTTATGGAGATCCGAACTAACTTCCTGCAATAAGGGATGGCAAAAAGCACAGTCGCTAAACTGCCGGATTTTAACACTGCCGATGCCGAGGCAAGAACAGGATCCGGCGAATGACGCATGGCGATAGAAACGAGTGAGCTGGACATGGCCCGGAAATCGTTCAATCCATCACCAACATACAAAATCCTCCCCCCCTCTTCTGCAGCCTTTATAACGTGCTCCTGCTTTTGCATGGAACTGAGGCCTTTAACCAAGGACAAGCCATCCAGTCGTGAGTTAATAAACGCGCTATCGCCCGTTAGAACACCAGGTTTTATTCCCAGTAATTCAAGTTGAGAAAAGAATGGTTGAGGCGCAACGGTCCACGATTCCTTGAGCGTAGCAATCGCACAAAGTCGGTTATCCAGGCTTACCCAAATTCGTTGTCCTAATTTAAGGTCGTGCTCCTCGAGTATTGCAGAAACACGAGACTCTCCGCCTGGACCGAGGACGAATTCCGACTCACCAATACGCATCACAATTTGATGACCAAGTCCGTCGGTTAATGATACTTTGACGCCCATTCCAGGAACAATTTCATAACGAAGGTCTTCCCGAATAGGTTGATCTTTGATTAAAGCTTCCACACTGGAAAGTGAGTTTACCAAAGGGTGACGGACCATGCGACTAATCTGATAAATAATCGACATGATCCAATCTTCCCGGTCCTGAAATGCAGGCATGACAAAAAAACGCTCCATGGATAGTTCTTCTCGGGAAATCACTCCGGTCTTTCCAAAATATCCGACATTAACAGTAGCTAAATCTCCAACCATTTCGTGGCCTTTCCCGTAGAGACCCCGTTTCCCAAGATGAACCAATCCAGTCCAATGATGTACAGGAATACCCGCCACCCAGGTTAAGGAAGTACCCATGATAAGAATCGTAGAAGTTAGGATCAAGGCTTCTGCGATACTCATCACTATAATCGCAACTGTTGTTCCGGCAACAGCCATTGCGACAACCAATAAACCAATCAACAAATTTCTCGACCGAAACATTGGGTGGGATTTCACAGGATCAAGCAATGGATTCATCACAGCTTGTATCTTTCTAGGTATGTAGGGTGATAGACATTTAATCGTAAACACGCCATCCTCAGAAACACTTCCAGAGTATATCGGATCACCGGCTTGCTTGAGCTTTGGAAAATTGGACCCATTCAATGAAGCTTCTGAGACATAGCCGTTGCCTGTAATAACCACTCCGTCAACAGGGACTACTTGATCGGTTGTTATTTTGATTTCCTCTCCAACTTTTAGATCAATTAATGAAATCCTGGTAACTGAACCATTTGGTTCTACCCGGTTGCATCGTTCGACACGGCTAAAAAGTGATGGCAACGCCGCATCGATTATCCGCTTTTTTCGCGACAACCAATAACGACTTAATGTGTAGATAGCCAAGGCCAGTGGAATGACCTCGTAATAGGTCGCTTCACTGAGACGAAAAGAGGAAACAACCGATACGGCGAAAAGAATCAAGAGTCCGATCAATAATCCTGTTTCGACTCTAATAATCCTATCCTTCCAAGCTTGAATCGTATCGACGAAAAGCGACGGAGTCAGCAAGATTATCGAGACGAGAGCTCCGACTGCCAGCCCGCAATGCACGAGTACGTAAAGGAGGTCGCTAGGTGGTGCAAACTCAACCAACACGCGCAATGCGAAGCCGTGAATGACTAAAGCGATGGCAACACATCCTTTGATCCAATTAAAGTCGCTGGAATGGAATAAAGAATAGTCCACCCATGAAATTAGTTTGGTCGAAGAAGTTGTTTTTAACATTTTGGGAATTCGACTCTACTCATGCAAAGCGATCCCACAAATAAAATCCCCACACAATTGCAAGATTTAGCAAACTCAAAAAAACAGCCGCACTTCCAAGATCTTTGGCCAACTTAGCCAGGGGATGGATATCCATAGACTGGTAATCGATTGCCGTTTCAATGCCGGTGTTTAGCAATTCCACAATCATCACCAACATAATACTACCGACCAAAAGACAGAAAGGGGTGAACCCAGGTTGAAGCCATATCGCCAGAGGAATCAAAACCATTGATAGAAGGGCTTCCTGCCGAAACGCTGCTTCGTTCCTGAAGGCAAACCAAAGGCCATCCATCGAGTACTTTCCGGCCAAAATGATTCGTTTGATTCCAGTGTTTCGAAATTTAGAACTGTCTTCCATAATAAGGCGGTTTCAACTGAGTAGAGTGGACCAAAAATAAACAGCTAGTAGCAATTTGACAGGAAGATCAAGAAAGCAGGATCGCAGGATTCAAAGTTGTAACTTAAACCCACTAAGAGATTTGACGCTGCTTTTTCTTTAGTGACTCGCGGTATAGATCCAATTCTTTGGACAAAGCTGCGAACTCATCCGCTATTTGTTCTATTTCGTCTTTTCGACTTCCAACATGTCCTTCCTGAACCCACAGCTCAAGTTGCAATGCAAAGTTTCCCAAAATCAGGGCGCCTACCATCTTAGCCGTACCTTTTAAATTGTGCGCTTCACGCTCAAACTCTTTCCACTTCTCTTCCCTGGCGAAAGTACTCAAAGACAGAACCAATTCCGGCATCGTTTCTAAAAAGATATCGATGGCATCAATAGAGAATTCATCCTGTACCTCCGGCTCTGAATTACTTCCCATTAATTTGCGCATGTAGGCTGGGTCAAAATGTTCAAATACCAATTCGTCAGCATCCTCATCAAAGCTCTCCTCAAGTTCGATCTCAGAAAATTCGATGGTATTGATCTCTGATTCAACCACCGCAGATTCAACCTCGTACCTTCTTAAATCCAAATGCTCATTCAATGTTTTCTCGAGAACATCAAGCTCCACCGGTTTGGTTATAAAATCATTCATACCAATCGCCAGACAATTGTTGATGTCATCTTCTGAAGAGTTCGCCGTCAGCGCAACAATGATGGGCTGTTTGGCCGGTGGAATGGTTTCACGTATTTCTTTAGTAGCTGAAATACCATCAAGAACCGGCATCATGAGATCCATGAATACCAAATCAAACTTCCAACGCTTGAGTGCATCAATTGCCTCCTGGCCGTTTTCAACTAAAACCGCGTTGTAACCCAAGCGACTGAGTAATTTTGAAATTACCTGTTGATTTAATGCATTGTCTTCCGCGAGGAGAATCTTGGCTTTTGCTCGAAGATCCATTTTGGATCGTGAAATCGTTTTCGAAGTGGATTCCAATACAGACTCCCTAACTTTCTTCAATTCCTCAACAACCTCAACCGGAGATTCCTTAACAAGAATCTCAAAAGAAAACTCACTGCCACTTCCAAAATCACTGGTTACCACCAATTTTGAGCCCATTATCTGCAATATATTTTGGCAAATGGAAAGCCCCAAGCCTGATCCACCAAAACGACGAGTCATCGATGAATCTGCCTGAGTAAATGGCTCAAAAATCGCAGCCAAACGATCGGATTCAATACCGATGCCCGAATCTTTGACTGAAAAATGTAAACGTCCTTTTCCGTCCTCCGCATCTACCCATGAAGCATGAACCAATATACTACCCTCTTCCGTAAATTTGACAGCGTTTCCTACCAAATTGAGAATCACTTGTTGGATACGAAGAGGATCTGTAATGACACTTTCGGGTACCTCATCCTCGGCAACAAATTCAATCTTGATACCTTTCTTAATCACTGCATCGCCAAATACACCGAGGATCGATTTTACACTTTCCCGGATGTCGAAGGGCTTTTGTTCAAGGTCCAGTTTGCCAGCCTCTATTTTGGAGAAATCAAGAATGTTATTAACCATGGAAAGTAAAAGGCGGCCACTTGTTTCCAAGTTGGTAAGGTAATCCAATTGTTCCGAACTTAATTCTGTGTGTTTCAAAAGAGTGGCAAATCCGATGACTCCATTTAATGGAGTACGGATCTCGTGGCTCATCTTGGCCATAAACTCAGATTTCGATCGGCTTCCTTCTTCGGCTAAGTCACGCGCCTTGGTTAAATCGTTTTGGATAGACTTTCTGTGAGTGATATCAGTTGTCGTTCCTAATACGCGAACCGGTTTACCTGAATCAGAGTAAACAATCATCCCGCGTGAGTAAACTTCTATCAACCGACCATCAGCGTGTCGCAAATGATGCTCCAGCTCAAAATCTTTTTCTTGAGCGGCAATTCTAAGATTCAAGGCTTCAACCCAGTTTCCATGGTCTCTAAGAATAAACAATGCCTCCCAGCTATTCAAATCCTCAATGATCTCATTGGCTTTTCGGCCCGCCATACGCTTTATAGAACTATCCAGGAAGAGCTCGTTCTTTTCTATGTTCCAATCCCATACACCAAACTGCTCGGCGTGAGATGCCTTCTCATGTCGTTCCTGAAAAAGCAGAAGATCAGACTCCAACTTTTGGCGGCGCATAAATTCAACGATGCTTGTAGCCAAAAGTTCATATCCAGAAATTTCCTTAGGATGCCAGACTCGAGTAGTGGATATCTGATCAAATCCCAAAACACCCCACCATACATTTTCATAAAAAACGGGTATCCATAAAAAGGAAACAACTCCCTGTTTGGCTAGAGTTAAGTGCTCAATATCGGGGACGTCTTCGAGGTTCCCCCAAAGCGGTTCACCCGCTTTCCATTTGTTTAACCAGGAAGGGAAAAAAGCTTCAAAGGGAAGTGAATGAAATTCGGGAACTTGAATATCATCCGATTCGCTTACCCAGGTATAGACTTGATCTATGACCCCGCCTTGCTCATCACCCGTTTCATTTTTAAGCAGATAGATCCTATCCAAGCCCGAACCTTCACCGACAAGAGCGAGTGACTCCAGAACGGCTTGATCTGACTTATGAGCCTTTATTAAATGGCTGACTGCTTTAGCTATTGATTCAAAATCCACAAATACCTGTTGGTTGTTCCTAAGCCTTTGCTCAAGTAAATGCGAGCGTCGATGCAACCGAACCAATTCTTCTTTGGTTCGATCTATATCGTTGTTTGCACTGAGCCTGGAAGACTTAGAAAACATTAGGAGGAACAGGTTATTGAGTAATAAAAAGAGATGCTGGGAAGATTGAGCAGAAGCCCCGTGAATCCGCTATGGTTTCAAGTAAAAACAGCTTTTTTACAATTAATTAACTCCCATTTTCGGTAACGAACCAGGCTTCTTACCAGGATTGTGTTACCAGAACCCACAAAGTCCAATGAATCGGACGTTAATAGGAGTCGAAACTCGTGGGGGAATCGGGTAATTTTCCTTGCCATGGCAAGGGGCATTTGTTGCCTTCCCTGCCTATGAAAATTCGTGCGTTTCAAGGCTTACGTCCCAATCCCCAACTGGCAGCATCGGTCGCCTCTTTACCTTATGATGTAGTCAATACGGAAGAAGCAGCTGAGTTGGCTGAAGGAAACCCAAATAGCTTTCTGCACGTTGTTCGGGCTGAGATAGATTTACCTGCCGGAACCGATGTTTATTCAGACGCGGTGTATGCAAAGGCGAAGGACAATTTACAAAAGCTCCAAGATTCAGGAGCCCTGGTAAGAGAAACCGCTCCGAGCTTGTATGTGTACCAACAGGTAATGAATAATCACAAACAACGTGGATTGGTTAGCATCTACCACATCGATGATTATCTGAATGATCTTATAAAAAAGCATGAGAAAACGCGGCCTCAAAAAGAAGATGACCGTACCAAGCTCAATTCCACGTTAAGCGCCCACCCAGGACCTGTTTTTCTCACCTACCGGGATAACGATGCGGTTAACACCATCGTTGATCAGATATGCCAAGGTAGGCCGTTCATTGATTTCACAGCGCCTGATGGTGTTCAGCATACCATTTGGAAAGTCGAAAATACAGAGGAGTTAGTGACCCTGTTTAGCGATATTCCTGCCTCCTATGTTGCGGACGGGCACCATCGAAGTGCAAGTGCTGCCCGCGTGGGCGCAGAACGCAAAGCAGCCAACCCAGACCACACAGGAGAGGAAGACTACAATTGGTTCCTCGCAGTGAACTTTCCAGCAAGCCAGCTTAAGATTCTACCTTACAATCGTCTCATTTTTGATCTCAATGGACACTCCGACCAGGATTTTCTGGAGAAAGTAAAAGCAGTCGCAGAGGTCACCGAAGACGCAGATCCATCTCCGAGCAGGGTAGGTAAACTGAGTATGTATTTCAAGGGTCGCTGGTATGGACTCGAATTCCCTCAAGATGACTCTCTTGATCCTGTTAACCGTCTAGACATTAGCCGTCTTCAAGATGGTATTCTTTGCCCCATTCTTGGTGTTGAAGATCCAAGAACAAGTAACCGTATAGATTTTGTTGGCGGAATTCGTGGAACAGCCGAATTAGAGAAACGAGTAAATCAAGGAGACGGGCCAGTAGCGTTCTCCATGTATCCCGTAACAATCGACCAATTGATGGACATCGCTGATGCCGGAGCAACCATGCCTCCCAAGAGTACCTGGTTCGAACCGAAATTGAGAAGTGGATTGTTCATCCACACATTTTAGTTGGATCTAAGAAAAACGAGTAGGACGAATGAGTATTCGCCCTACTCCATCGCTAAAGTACATAAAAAAGCCCTCACAAGGAGGGCTGAAATTGGATGTCGTTGCGTAGCAGTAACAGTTAGCTTCCGCGAACCCGACGAAACTTGTTGTTGAATTTTTCAACACGACCGGCGCTGTCAACAAAGCGTTTTTCACCGGTGTAAGCCGGGTGAGAATCAGAAGTAACGTCTTGAACGATGACTTGATACTCAATGCCGTCGATCTTTTCCGTCTTCTTTGAAGTAACAGTGGACCGGGTTAAGAATTTCGTACCTGAAGAAACGTCAATGAAACAAACAGGATGAGATTTGGGATGTGTATCGGCTTTCAAGGTTCTAGTTCCTTTATAATTAACCCTGGCGAGCTTTGAAGCGAGGATTGGTTTTGCAAAGGACATAAATACGACCTTTACGACGAACCACTTGGCAGTCTGGGTGCCGGGTTTTGAGCGATTTGATGGAAGATGCTACTTTCATAGTGAAATTTGGAAAAAGAGAAGGAAAAAACCGGCCACTTGGGGCCTTGTCAATGGGGAAATGAACTTATGCTTAGTGAATTTAATGAGGCGTGGCTCCAATTTGCACTAATTAACCGAAGGATCTTCAGGAGCAATAGCATCCAGATGATATTTTGGACCTAATTCGAGCAGGAACTTCTTCCAAAGCGAATCACCATCCAGCTCATCTACAAAACGATTTCTGACTTGGGACGGGATCCAGGAATGAATTTCCATTTCACCTTCCAATTGTCCGCCACTCCAACCCGAATACCCCTGGAATGCACGAACGGTAGCGCCTGAATATTCCATAAGCTCCGAAGCACGATCGGGATCAATCCCAAAAAACAGTTTGAAAACCGATTCCGTCTCAGACCAATTCCACGCCACCAAGAGTATCTGATCGGTAGCAACCGGGCCACCTTCGTAAATGGGAACCTGCGCAAGAGGACCAAAGGCAAATTTTTCCTCAATCTCTCCCAAACACTTTTTCATGGGACGGTTTAAAATGACTCCCAACGCCCCATCTTCTTTGGAGTGAGCAGATAACATAACAACGGTTCTTTTAAAATTTGGATCCAGCAATGCAGGATGTGAAACCAGCAAAGTGCCAGAGTAGTTCTCAGAAAAATGCCCAATATTTTCCATTTAGTTCTTTAGAATGGAGACTCCTGCTTCATTGAGAAGTTCAAAAACCAAGGGATCATTCTTATAGTCCTTTTGGTATTTGATTACTTTGATTCCAGCCGCAGCGAGGACTTTTGCACAATTGATACATGGGTAATGCGTAACATAGGCAGTTGCACCAGCCAGGCTGATACCTCGCCGGGCTGCATCGGCGATCGCATTTTGTTCGGCGTGAACCGTTCCTTGTTCATGGTTGTCCCGCACCCGTGAGGTGTGGGGAGCTCCAGGCAAATATCCATTATAACCTGCAGTAATTAGTCGATTTTTACCCTCTCCACCGGAAACGATTACGCAACCGACGTTAAGTCGCTCGCAGGTTGAACGGCTGGCGATCAAGAACGTTGTCGCCATAAAATACTCATCCCAGGTCAAACGGTGGTGCCAAGCCTCAATCAGCTCCGCAATAGCATCCACCGGACCGAGAGGAATCATTTCGTCTGATCTATCGGACATAATTTATCCAATATTCATTCGCCACCAAATCGAAGTAAGTCAACCTCAGTCCTCGACAAACCAATCAGGCAATTGCATGTGAAGCGTTTGGCCAGGTTTAATATTAATTACCTTTTCGAGTTTGAGTCCATCATGGGCAACAACTTCAATCGTATGCTTTCCTGGCTTAACGTTTCTTAAAAGCTGTCCATCGAGAGCGTATGACTCCCCACCCATAAATAAGCGGAGTTTACTGAAGTCGAAATCGGATTTATTCGTTTCCAAGGAAATGGTCGCCTGGGACGAGACTAAACTAAATACCAATTCGGCAGTCTTTCCTCCTTCGATAACAGCATCACGGTTTTGGGAAATATATCCTTTCAAACGTACCTCAACCAAGAATCGTTTTCCGTCTCGTATGTTCAGCTTCCTTAAAGGAGAAAGTCCCTCATCCTTTCCATCAATCAGCACCTTGGCACCGGTTGGGAACGTTCTGACGCTCAGTGATCCAAGGAGAGGAACCATTGCAGATTGAAATACCGCTACCTCTCCTTTCTCAACGAGATCGAAATGCCTGTCTTCTGAAAAATAGTGCGGGTGATTCAGATTAATTCTAACACCTTTGATCTCTCCCTTCTCAACGAGTGTAAATCTGCCATCACGCCCAACGAAACCGAGTTCGCGCAATTTATTTCCCGTTTCGACAACGCTAACCTTGGTTCCAGCTTCAGCGTAAATCACTATGCGGGATTCTCCGTGTTCCCGAAATGAAAAGTAGCCGAGAATAGCTTCCTTTTGCCATAGGCCTATACAGGTAATTGCAATCACAACCGCAAAGAAGCTGTACTTGAAAACCCGTGCTCCCGTATGTTCAAAGTGTGATTCGTCCATCATGAAAAAGCCTGCCTTAATTTAAGGCACGAATTATAAGTTCAAAATATTAATAATTCGGACAATAAGGGAATTAGTCTGTTCCAAGCCTCCTGTCTTTTCGTAAAAGATTCTTCCGTCATTCATACCAACTGAACCGACCTTTTCTCCACTTTCAAAACTACTTATGGCAAATATCTGGTCTGGTGGGATCAGTTTTCGAGCAGAATTCTTGAGTACGCTCCTACTATTTAAAGAAAAAACCAAATCAATGAGCTCGCTATCGGAATCTGATATAACCAAGAATCCGTTAGCCACACAAAAGAAAAACCGGTGCATTCGTTCCGAGTTTTCGAAATCCTCATTTTCAGAATCATAAATATCCAGACTTCGAATTCGAGAGAACCCGACCACGGTGTTTTCCTCATCAAGTTGGATAGAGATAGGAGTTTCAAAAAGATCAACTCCTGAAAACATATCGAACAATTCACCTAAATCCGAAGATTGAAAATCTCCGCCCAAGATCAACAACGATGCCTCAGAACCTTGGGTAGACCATTTTACCCAACTTCCATCCCAACGATCAATTACACCGGCATCCAAACGATTAAGCCCAGATCGCACATTTTGAATCAGATCATGCTCAATCATATCTGTGGCCTGGAAATGGTAATTAAAATAACTCCCCGCAAATAATCCATCAATAGATCCGTAGACAAGATTCCCGGCATTCGCTGGGACAAAATCCAAAGCAGATTGGCTTCCTTCACCTTTTCGACTCACTAACCTATACAATCGTGTCCCTGGAATGGTAGCTATTCTTAGCGAGGTCATATTTTTATTCCCAATGGTATCGATACTCAAATCCAGAGAGTTTAATGACATAAGTTCCTGGGCAAACCATTGAAGATAATCAGCGTATTCAAGAGAATGTTCAGCTGCTTGTGGAAACAAGTGCTCAAACAATTGGGTCCTGCCCTTCTCATCATCATAAAGTAGTTTAAGCCCGGCGTTCCAACCAGGTAGTAATCCACCGGAAATGCTTGTGGAAGGGTCGGTGCCGAGGTGCGTTTTCACAAATTCAATGACCGAAACCTCCGCTTTCAAATTACTGAATTCGCTAAAAAATAATCGATATCCAGAAATGTCTGTGAAAGTCCAATTTCTCTCATTGGAAATATCCGACCAGGCTGCTGAATCAACGTCCTTGGTACACAAGATCCACTCCAAGGGTGGACTGGCGGAAATTAACAGATAAATTGAAAAGGAATTATCCTGAAAAACCGTTGGAATAGAAGTGGAACTCTCGAGTAACGCCTGGGAATCCTGGACTCGGAGATAAGACATCAGATGGACTTGGTTCGGTTCAGATTGTCCAAAAACTCCAACTTGGCTCGAGAGGATTATAAATCCCAACAGCAAACCAACTCTTAAAATCGTAGCTCGATAGCAATAAATCACCCTTCGAGAGATGCGCCGAATCCTGTGCTTGTAAAGACCACAATACAGAACGAAATTCGAATTTTTTCTACAATCAGGGTGAAGGCTTCAAGTTTGACTTTGAAATACGCGACAAAAGACTGCTTCAAATGCCTAGATTAAAGGAAGTAGTAATTTATTGCGATGAACGCCTCAGCAGATCGTCAATTCCCGACTTTCCAGGAGCTGAAAATGGGCTGCAGTTTGAAAACAACGGCGAAGTGAGAAAGATCGGAGCCGCCGTTGACGCAGGACTTGTTCCTTTTAAAAAGGCAGCTGAAGCAGGTATAGATTTTCTGATCGTTCACCACGGTATGTTTTGGAATCCACCCTACCCGGTAACGGGTACCCTATATGATAAATACAAATTATGTGTGGAAAGTAATCTAGCTGTTTACGGAGCTCACTTACCATTGGATTGCCACAAAGAGATTGGTAACAATGCCATTCTAGCTAAAAAGTTGAAGCTGAAGGTTTCCAATTGGTTCCTCGAATTTGAAGGAAATCCAATTGGCCTTATTACCGAAGGATCCCTAGAAAGAAGTGAACTAAAGAACCGCTTAGACACATTATTCCCTAGCGGAGTAACAGCCATAGAAAAAGGGAGTAAGCAACCGGAGAAAATCGCTATCCTCACTGGCAGTGGAGCGAGCGCGGTATCGGAACTGCAAAAATATGGTGTCGACACCTTGATAACCGGAGAGCTCAAGCAAAATCACTTCAACGAGGCAGAAGAAGCGGGACTCAACCTTTATGCCTGTGGCCACTACGCCACAGAAACGTTTGGCGTGTGCGCATTGGCGGAAGAAGTCGCTGAAAAGTACGGAGTCGATTGGGAATTTATTGGTACGGATTGTCCACTTTAGAAGTTTCGTTATCTGATCTGTAGATTGAAGCTACCCACTCTTGGAAGACAATGAAGTGCGCAGGAATACCCATTCAAAAGCAAGACCGGTAATTACACCCTCACATTCAGAAGCGGTAAAGGGATGTTTCCTGAAGCTTCCAACTACTTAATAGTTTCAATATACCCGATATAACCTGCGGATACGGCAAAGGATGCTAACAAGTATAAAACAGCAGCGGTTAAAAGCGCGGCGGCCAAGTCATCGACAACAACTCCAATTCCACCTGGGTAGTTCTGTAGTTTTTTAATGCCAAAGGGTTTCCAGATGTCGAACAGCCTGAAAAATAAAAAGACCAGAAGAACCACAATCCAGGCGATTTCCGAATGAAGTAACCGGGGAGTTCCTATAAAGCACAACGGAATCGCAACAAACTCATCGAGCACAATCTTGCCGGGATCCCGCATTTTTAGACGAATCTCCGCTTCCCAACAAATTTGAATAGCCAGATAAATCGATACGGAAGAAAACACAAGAATCCCCAGTAGATCTAAATTCCAATAGACCAACGAAAACCAAATTATTCCAGCGAACGTCCCCCAGGTTCCGGGAGCCTTTTTGATATTACCGATCGGACCCAACGTGGCGATTGTGAGAACAACATTGTCCGGCAGTGCTTTAACCCAAATGTGTTGTTTCATTATTTAGAAATTGAATCACTCGACCCGGAGAACAATCCCCAGTACTTAATCATGTAACCGGACCCCGAATACACAGTCATTAATGTAGCAATCGAAAAGAGCACCCACCCGAAGTAATAACCAAAGACTGTAACAGGCTCGATATTCAAATCCGAATAAGGCTGCCAATCCACTTCAAGCGCCTTAGCGACAATTAACGCACCGATGGAAATAATCTGAAAAACTGTTTTAATCTTCCCTGCCTTTTCGGCTGGCAACACCACGTTCTTGGCAGCTGCTACCATGCGCAGACCGGTTATTAAAAATTCCCGCGCGAGAATAAGAAGCACCATAAACATCATCCAATCTGGAAGAATTCGAACACTCAGGAATAATACAAACAACCCCACTGTAAGGACCTTGTCTGTCAAAGCATCCATCAATTGACCGAATACAGAAATAATCCCCATGTCCCGCGCAATTTTTCCATCTAACCAGTCAGTCAATCCCGCAATCACAAAAACCACAAAAGCGATGGAATTGGCATAACGAAACCCCCAAAATATCAGTATCGAAATCACAAAAAGGAAAGGGACTCGGGACAGAGTTAGAAGATTCGGAAGATTCATAATCGAATGTTTAGACGCTCAGGTGTGAACAGTGACTATCTTTCAGGCGAGAAGTAAAGGCTGGCAATAGTGAATATCTTGCCAAGCAACTTTCCGCTTTCCCATTGAATCAAACTTGCAATTTCTGCCTTTGTAAACAGCCGCGATTCAAAGTTGCGAAAATCAAAGATGAACCCATGCTCTCCTTTTTTAATCTATCATGCGCACCGCTATTTATCCGGGAACTTTTGATCCTGTTACGCTAGGACACCTCGATGTCCTGCACCGGGCTAGCCGAATTTTTGACCGGGTAATAATTGCTGTTGCACGCAATGAGGCTAAAGAGCCTACGCTTTCATTTGATAAGCGGGCCGAGTTGATCCAGGAAAATCTGTTAGACACGACGAATATCGAAATTAGTCAATTTGACGGACTTGTTATAGACTTCGCCAAAGAAATGGACGCATGCGCTTTGATTCGTGGCGTTCGAGCCGTGTCGGACTTTGAGTATGAAATGCAAATGGCTCAAATGAACCGTAATTTGGATGGTTCTATTGAAACGCTGTTTCTGATGCCTAATGAAGCTTACACTTTTATAAGTTCAAGGCTTATCAAACAAGTAGCTGCTTACGGGGGAGATATTTCAAAGTTTGTACCTCCCAATGTATTCGAAGCGTTAAGGGAGAAATTTCCGAAACTAGGCCCGGCTAAATAAAAGGCGGGCTCCGAAGAACCCGCCTCTGTTAAAAATTAAAATCTCTATTCAGCTGCTGGTGGCACGACAGGGGCTTTCTTGAATACAGCGGCTCCGATAGCTCCTCCGATTACGCCACCAATGGTATTAACCACCAAGGTAATTCCTAATGTCGCTACTGTTAAAACCATCTCTGCGCTGTCTGAATTCAACCAATCTATTATTTTCTCTACCTGCTCAGAATCACCAGACTTGTTACTGTAAGCCCTTATTTGTTCAGAAAAAGTAGCAATTGTTTCTTCGAATGTATGAATCCCAAACTGCTGCAAAATAACCGAGGCAATGAAGGCAGCAACTCCACCCAACAAACACGTCAATATACCTAGGATAATTCCCTTACCTGATGAAATTGTCACTTTATACTTTTTCGTAAACCAAAAGACCGCGACCAATCCACCTAAAATTTGCGGTAAACAAAAGCATGGAAATTGAATAAAAAACGAAAAAACTCCAAAGAAAAATACGATGGAGGCTCCAACAAGCATGGCTTGGAAATCATCGGGTTTTTCAGCGTGTTCTACCTGAAAAGAATTTTGTTCTGACATAGGTGAATGGGTTAGTGAATTCGCAATAAAGCTCTCTTAATCCGAGAAGTGTAAAATGGGATACGATTAAGCCGAATAAACCGCCTGTTACCGCGCGCGACCAGAACCAATTTTCATAGAATCCCAGCCTTTCCAGCAACACATCAAGAATCATCAAAGTTATTACACCGATAAGTGCGCGGGTTATTCTGACTGTTTCCGGTTTCCAGTAAATAAATAGGACATGGCCAGCCGCCAGTCCGAGATAGATCCAAATACATCGAACACACACGGGCAGAGCTACTCCATGAATATGGTAACACCGATCGGAGAACTGATGACAAAATTCACTGAAGAATTCCCTTAAAACCGGAAAGCCGTCGTAGGTAATAAATACAGCGAGAGCAATTAGCCCGAGGAAGAGGCCGCTAACAGCAAACCCGATCCACTTACCTCGCTTATCATTCATAACAAAACTCTTTTTCAAGGGCCGGAGATCTGCAATGTCAAAAACCGAATGGAAAGTCATTTAGACACATTTCTTCCCGGATCGTGATCCGATCCTAGACCGAATAAGATTTTCCAATGGACATCCGGGCCAAAAGTACCTTTAAGAAACAGCCTTCATGTCTCAATTGCCTTCCGATAAAAAAAACCTGGGTGCGATACTCCTGACCCTATTTCTAGACCTGGTCGGGTTCTCCATTATTTTTCCGCTTTTCCCCGGCATGCTGGAGTATTACTTCGATGCAAGTGGACAAAGCGGGATTCTGGGTTGGGCCATTCCCGTCTTGTCGGATCTTACTGACGGCGATCCCTTCAAAACCACTGTCTTGTTCGGAGGTATACTGGGAAGCCTTTATTCTCTCATGCAGTTTGTGTTTTCTCCCATTTGGGGCAGGCGTTCAGACCGCTTGGGTCGCAAATCGGTTTTAAAAATTACCATTCTGGGAACTGCACTCAGCTACTTGATCTGGCTTTTGAGCGGCTCATTTGAATTGCTCGTCCTTGGTCGTTTGCTTGGAGGGGTTATGGCAGGTAACATTTCTGTGGCCACGGCAGCGGTGGCTGATTTGACCACAAAGCAAAATCGCTCAAAAGGCATGGCATTGGTTGGAGTTACTTTTGGCCTGGGATTCATCATTGGGCCGGCCATCGGGGCACTACTCTCTTTGGTAAATATTTTAGATTATTTTCCGGCGCTCGAATCCATCGGAATTAATCCTTTTTCCGTACCGGCTCTGGTTGCGTTGATTCTAACGCTGGTGAATTACGGTTGGCTCAAATCCCGTTTCAAAGAATCTTTGGCTCCTGAAAACCGCGATAAAAGTGAAACCAAAGGCGGATTGTCCTCGGTGCTCCAAATGCTATCCCTAAAAGAAGACGGCATTCGCCAAGTGAACTGGTTATTTCTTATTTTTATCACGGCATTCAGTGGAATGGAGTTCACTTTAACATTTTTTGCGGTTGAACGTTTCTTTTATACACCGGCCCAGAATGGTTATATCTTTCTCTACGTTGGATTTTTACTGGTTTTGATCCAAGGAGGAATCGTCCGAAGACTTTCACCCAAAGTTGGAGAAAAACGCATGGCAATTGCCGGCCTCGCATTTGGAGTAATCGCATTTCTGCTATTGAGCAAGTCCGAGACCCAACTTCTGTTTTATGTTTCCCTGACCTTCATGGCACTGGCTGGAGGGCTGGTTAATCCAAGTCTTACCAGTCTGGTATCTCTATATTCTACCGATGATAAACAGGGATATCATTTAGGTTTGTTTCGTTCTGCCGGGTCCCTCGCTCGTGCGATAGGCCCTATTATCGCAGCAGGATTGTATTGGTATTTTGGAGCGTCATCTGCCTACCTATTTGCAGGGTTTGTCATTGTTATTCCTCTCATTCGTTCTTTCGTACTTCCTAATCCCGACAAGGACGAAGCTCCTATTTAGCACGTCGCAACAAAAACGCTCCAGCTCCATCGTGTCCGCTTTGCCACGGCAAAGAGATCGATTCTTTTTCCAGTTGAAAGGCGTCCTCAGCATCGGTCAAAAAAGCATCGATAACGCCTCTATTCTCCTCGGCCTCTACGCTGCAAGTACTGTAAATCAATGCACCGCCCGGCGCTACAAACTCGGCCGCTTTTTTAAGTAGGGATCCTTGAAGCGCCGTTAATTCGACGATCGAGTCCTCTTCAAGTCTCCATTTAACATCCGGTCGCCTTTGTATGACTCCGGTATTTGAGCAAGGCACATCCACATAAACGACATCGAATTCGGCTCCAGGAAGTTGCTCAGATGTTAACTCCAACACATCAGCCGCCATTTGCACTTTTTCGATATCCTGTCGTTTGTACCTTGCCAAATTTTCCTGCAAACGCCGATACCGTGGACCAGGTATATCCACGGAAACCAATAAACCACCGGGAGCACTTATCCGTTGCAGAAGCTGGACACTTTTACCTCCAGGAGCTGAACAAAGATCCAGGACTGTTTTAAAAGTTTGTCCTTCCAACAGTGCGCTACCTAACCGGGTGGATGGATCCTGAATATACGCTCTTCCCTCCGAAAGCCATGTACGGGTTTCCTCCCAATCAGCCTCATTGATCTCGTAAAAACTTGGCCATTCAGTCCCTTTCCATTTGCCTGGTTTCTCCACCGTAGTGGTTCCACAGTAAGCGAAGACTCTTGGTGTCATTTGATTCCATTGAAGAAATTGTTTTGTCGCAGCCTCACCCCAATTCTGAATCCAGCGATCAATCATCCATTGTGGATGACTGAACAAACTGGAAAAAGCATTCACAGTTGTGGCATCCGAAGGATCCTCCCCTTTGAGCTCTGGCATTCTCCTTAACACCGCGTTAGCAAAGCGAGATTCAGCCTTACTGAGCATTGATTTGGCTCGTTCAACCGAATGGTGCACAACCCTTGGTCGCGTCTCTTCATCAGCTTCCAACCACTCAAATAAAGACACGAGCATGATGGCTTGTAACTTTTTTTTCGGAAGTTTTTTTACCGCAGATTGTAGTAATACCCGAAGGCGACCAAGATGCCTGACAACGCCGTACGATAGGTATTGAGCACGTTTAGAAACACGACTCTCCAAGTTCTTGGTATGGTGCTCCAGGAGTGTATCAAGCTTCTGATTTGATTTAAGAAAGTCTTCGACGACCAGAACAGAAGCTTGCCACGACTGGGATGAGAGTGATTTATCAATCTTTGACATTTAACAAATTGGTGTCAGGAATTAATTTCTGACACTAGGATTCTTGTACACAACCCATTAAAATATGAACGAAGCAGCGGTTCAAGCGCTCATCGAAAAAAATCCCAAATTAAAACGGGACAAAGATAAATTATTGGCTTTAGAGCCAGGTTTTTACTGCATCCACCGTAGCTGGGGCTTCGGTTTGATCCAGTCATATGACGAAGCTGAAAACCGCTTGTACATTGATTTTGATGATAAAGAAGGCCATTCGATGGACCCTGCTTTTTGTGTCAATACTATGGAAGTACTTGCTCAAGATCATATTCTTTCCCGTTCGCGGACTGAGGAAGAAGAAGTGAAATTGTTGATCAGCAAGCAACAGGCTGAGATCATTTTTCAAATCCTGGACAAGATGCCGGACAAAAAGGGTTCAAACCAGGACATCGAGCGTATTCTCAAGTTATTACTCGGTGAAGCTAAAGCAAAGAAATGGTGGACTGCTACCAAAAAACATGTTGCGAAAGATTCGCGTATTGGGATGCCCGTAAGAAAACTGGACCCTTATTTTGTCCGCGATGAGCCCGTAAATCGCGAAGATGAAGTATTCGACGCCTACTTTAAAACAAATGCAGCTGGGCGGAAATTGCGATTGGTTGAAGAATTGGTTGCAGCTCACGATTCTAATGAAGGTGTCAAACAACATTTGTCTGAATTGATCGACGATTTCTCCAGTTTCATCGCTGAAACTCACCAGTTGGATCTGTTGGAGCGTTTGCATGCAGCCTTTATTCGTGATGACGCACTTATAATTCTAGGACGGGAGAGAAATGTTGGACCACTCCCTGACGAACTAGTTGCTCAAGCTCCAGTTCTCGATGAGCTCGCCAATGAATTACCAGGACCCTATCAGTCAAAATTGCTGCAGTTGGTTGAACGTACTCATCCGGATTCCTGGACAAAAGTTATTTTAGACCTGTTCAAAAATAGCCGCGGAAAGTTTACTACTGAAAGCATTAATTATCTCTACACAAGAGCCCAGGTTGAGGATATAAAATCTACACTCGAACGCTGGTTGGTAGAACAAAATTTGAAGGGTCCCGTTTTAATTTGGATCATCAAGAACCGGAATTCACGGAAATTCTCAACCATCATTCATGATCTGATTAATCCACGTTTGTTCATGTCGATTCTATACGCGATAGATTATGAAGCCCTGCAATCCTCCGGTACGAGACGTGTGCCGCTGGCAGATCTTTTGTCTGACGACAGAGAGTTGATTGGAGATTTGATGGCAGAAGCGGATCCAGAGATTGCACGAGACTTGGCCAATTCATTGTTGATGAATCAAGGGTTCGAAGAGTTGACAAAAAAATCAATTTTGGCCCGGGTTATTAAACTCTTTCCAGCTGTGCAAAGCTTGGTTGATACTACCAGCGACACAAATACGGGAGATACTCTGTTTGTCTCAGAAGCCAGCTATGATACCCGCAAGGAGGAATATGACATTCTGGTAAAAGAGAAAATTCCAGAGAACAAAAAAGCGATCGCAGTAGCTCGTGAGCATGGAGATTTGAAAGAGAACTCCGAGTACAAGATGGCTCGTCAGGATCAAACAACACTTATGGCGCGCAAAGGCAAACTAGAGAAGGACCTGGCAGTTGCTCAAATCACGGATTTCTCTGAAGCACCCACTGAGGTAGTTGGAATCGGAAGCACGGTAGATATTGAAAGCAAAGATACCGGTGAAAAGGTGACTTATCATATTCTTGGAGCATGGGACAGCGATCCCGAACATAATATTCTTTCCTACAAAACCCCACTTGCACACATCCTGCTAGGTAAGGAAGCCAAAGCTGTCGTGGAAGTTGAAGTAGCCGGAAATTCCCAAACCTGGAAACTAAAATCGATTTCGCGCTACGTTGACCGGAAATAAAATTTCGACCACGTGATTATCAAGTGGATACGGCCGACACTCTAAAACTGTTATCCGATTCAACACGTCTCAGACTGTTGCGTCTATTAGCTGAAGAGGAGCTTTCGGTTGCTGAACTGCAGGAAATCCTCAATATGGGGCAGTCCCGCATTTCCTCGCACCTTGGTCTATTAAAACAAGGCGAGCTGGTTGAAGATAGGAGAGATGGCAAAAAAAGCTTTTATCATATCAACCGGTCGCTCGACCCAGAAATCCAAACACTGCTCAAAGTTGTTTGCGACGCTTTCGACAAAGAAGATCATCAAGAGCCGGACGCCCACAACCTGAAGCGAATTCTTGACCAACGCCGAGAACTTTCAGAAAAGTTTTTCAATTCGGTCGCTGAGAATTTAGGCAAATATCATTGCCCTGGAAGATCCTGGGAGGCGATAGGTCATTTCTTGTTGAAGCTTACACCAGCAATTGTAATCGCAGACCTGGGCGCAGGAGAAGGTGTCATTTCTCAACTACTCGCACGCAGAGCTGAAACGGTCTACTGCATCGACAACTCGAAGCGCATGGTAGAGGTGGGCACTGAGCTTGCGGCAAAGAATGGGTTCAATAATCTGGTGTACAAATTCGGAGATATTGAAAAAATTCCGTTAGATAGCAACGAGGTTGACCTGGCACTATTGAGCCAGGCACTTCACCACGCAAGGCAGCCGCTTCAAGCACTCGAAGAAGCCCACCGGATTTTAAAACCGGGCGGACAAATTATCGTTCTCGATCTTCTCGAACATCAATTCGAGAAAGCACGTGAACTATACAACGACCATTGGCTGGGGTTTTCTCAAAACCAACTTTATCGCTGGATGAAAGAAGTTGGATTTGAGCAGGTAGATGTTTCAATCGTTGCCAAAGAGAAGGAAGAACCATTTTTCGAAACCTTACTAGCTTCGGCTGTTAAAGCGTGAAGGCAGACGGCATTGCGTCTTCACATTTCCGTCTATTAGGTCAAACAAGTTTCGTTGGTTATGCCTAAACCAGTATATTGCCGTCAATGGTCAGACGATGTGCATCCCACATCTGTAGCATCTTTGAGCCTGCCCCGAAAAATGGGAGACATGTTGTGCTAAACAATGCATAAAATGAGAACAATGAG
>JAQBYJ010000054.1 GCA_027622555.1 Verrucomicrobiota bacterium | reverse complement strand
CCCTTGATGTTTGAAACCAGTCCTCAAGCTGTTGATCTGGTTCCCATGGTCATTTCCCTGGCCTGGGGAATTGTTTTTGCGACAGCTATTACCTTAATTTTGATTCCTGTTCTTGTGTTGGTTTTCGATGATATGCAGAAAGCCGTTTATAAAATTTACAACATCGACCCACTCGCAGGGGAGGAAGAAGAAAAAGCGTTCACCACTGCCTAAACTACTACTGAATTAAACCTTTTAAACTATGCATGGAATAATAGCCTGGTTCGCCCGAAACGGAGTAGCTGCCAATTTGTTAATGATCGCCATCCTTGCAGGAGGGGCATGGTCGTTGAAAACCCGAATTATTCTTCAGGACTTTCCGGACGTCCCAGATCGCTCAATCACTGCTTCGATAGAGTATCGCGGATCAACGCCAGGTGAGATTGAACAAACCATTATTACCCGATTAGAGGAAGCGCTTTACGACATCGAAGGAGTTAAGGAGATGGACGCCACTGCCTCTGCCAGTAGAGGCACCGTTCGTCTTGAGATTGAGGAAGGTTACAGCTTAAGCGAGAAGTTGGATGAGGTGACCAATCGTATCTCCACCATTCGCACCTTTCCACCCGAGGCAGAGCGACCACAAGTAAGTTTGGCCAGTCGGACAGAAACCGTGATTACGATGGTTTTATCGGGAGATTTGAGTGAAAAGGAACTCAAGACCCTGGCGGAGCAGATTCGAGATGAAGTCTCTAATATCCCTGGGATTACCATGGCTGCGGTTAAAGCGGTTCGTCCCTACGAGATAGCAATTGAAATTTCAGAAGAAACGTTGCGGCAGTATGGGCTATCTTTTGATCAAGTTACTCGAGCCATACGAACTTCCTCCGTCGACCTTTCTGCTGGTTCTGTGAAGACGGAAACAGGGCGAATTCTTCTGCGGACCAATCAACAGGCATATACCTTTGAGGATTATTCGGCCATTACTATTCTAACCCGTGATGATGGAACAAAGTTAACTTTGGGCGATATTGCGACCGTTATTGATGGATTTGATGAGACGCCTATCGTTGCTCGTTACAACGGAAAGAGAGCCGTGGCTGTCGATGTGTTTAGAACAGGCATGCAAAACATCCTCGAGATCGGCGACGCCGTGAAAGAATTCATTGTGGTGAAGCAGCAACAATTACCGGAAGGGATCAGCCTAACGTATTGGGGAGACAGTGCCGAGCGAATCAAAGTCCGATTATCTATGTTGGTTGATAGCGCTATCATGGGATTTTGCCTTGTAGTGCTTGTGCTTTCTCTGTTCCTGCGGCCGACTTTGGCAATATGGGTAGCCCTGGGGATTCCTATAGCGTTTGCAGGTTCATTCATCATGCTCCCTTACCTTGGAATTACTATCAATCTTCCGGTCATTTTGGCATATATTACGACCCTTGGGATTGTGGTGGATGATGCGATTGTGACTGGAGAGAATGTATACCAGCATATGCAACGGGGTGAAAAACCTCTGAGAGCTTCCATTATTGGAACTCAGGAAGTGGCGGTACCTGTGTTCTTCGGCGTTGTCACAACCATGGTTGCTTTCTATCCGTTGATGTTGATGTCAGGACGTAATGGAGCGTTTTTCGGCCAGATAACCTTGGTGGTTATTCCGGTTCTGTTTTTTTCCCTGGTTGAATCAAAACTCGTTTTACCGTCTCACTTGAAGCATTGCGGCCATATGGGAGACAAAGAACGAAGCAAGAATCCTTTCATGCGATTTCAGCGGTTATTTTCCGATGGCCTTGAGCGTTTTGTTACAAAGATCTACCAACCTGTGCTCCAAAAAGCCTTGGTGCATCGGTATACTTCCATCTCTCTTTTTATCGGATTCCTCGCCATATTTCTTGCAATGATTTTAGGCGAACGGATCGGTTATCGTGAAAGGCCTACCATGGTTTCTGATACTACCACGGTCACACTGCGCATGCCTTCCGGAACTTCCTTCGAAAGGACTCTGGAAAAGATTACTATTATTGAGGAACAGGCTCTGATACTGAAACAGCAGGTTAATGAGCGATTAGGGGAAAAGGTGGTTAAGAATATATTTGCGACTGCAGGGGGGCAGCCGTTTGGACGCTCTCGTCCAGGTACTACAGCCGATGCTGCTGCAGGCGTGGATGAATTAGGCGAAGTGATCATTGAATTGGCTGAAACAGGTACCACTAGTATTGCTTATAGCACTCGCGAATTTGTGACTGAATTGCGCCAAATGGTTCCACCGATTCCGGAAGCCGAGGAGCTGACTTTTTCCTTCGAGCGTGCAGGTGGTGGAGGTGCTATGACCTTCGAGCTTATTCATCCGGACATCGATGTTTTGAAAGCCGCTTCAGCGGAGTTGCAGCTGAAGTTGAAATCATTTGCTGGCTTGTATGATATCAGTGATTCCTATGAGCGAGCCAACGATGAGTTTGAGTTGGATCTAAAACCGGAAGCGGAATACCTTGGCGTAACGGTCGCCAACCTGGCCCAACAAGTTAGAACGGCTTTCTTTGGTTCAGAAGCTCAGCGCATTCAGCGAGGACGCGATGAGATTCGAGTCATGGTGCGTTATCCGGAAAAAGACAGAAAGTCCTTGGGTTCTTTGTCTAAAATGATGATACGAACTGCCAATGGTACGGAAGTTCCCTTTGATACGGTGGCCCAGGTAGTTCCCGGAAAAAGTATGCCAACGATTCGAAGGGTAGATCGGAAAAGGATTATTCAGGTAAATGCGGATGGTGATACCGAGAAATTAGACATCACTGGAATGGAGACCGAAGTTCTGGAGCAGTTCTTACCGGAATTAGCTGCTACAAAATACACGGGCTTGGAATTTGATGTGCGGGGACGTGCTGCCGAAGCAAGGGATAACAACCGCGAAATGATCATGGGGATTTATTTGGTTCTTGGGGTTATTTATGCGCTTTTGGCCATTCCGTTCAGAAGTTATTTTCAGCCGTTAATTGTGATGTCTGCCATACCATTTGGAATGGTGGGTGCCGTGTTGGGTCACCTGATCATGGCAAAGGTATTTAACTGGAACGATGGGGATCCGAGGTTATTTCAATCCTCTATTTTTGGAATGATGGCTTTGTCGGGGGTTGTGGTTAACGATAGCCTTATGATGGTGCATTTTATGAACGCCAGAGTGAAAGAAGGTATGCCTTTGGGTGAGGCTGTTCGCCTGGCGGGAGTCAGACGATTCCGACCGATATTATTGACCTCGTTGACCACCTTTTTCGGCTTGGCTCCGCTTATGTTCGAATCTCATTCCACCGCCTCTTTCCTGATCCCCATGGCTATCTCATTGGGGTGGGGAATCATATTTGCGACTACCGTCACTTTAGTCCTTATCCCGGTATTGGTATTGATCACGGATGACTGTAAGCAGGCTTTATTTAAGTTGTATGATATCACTCCGCACGATTCGGATGTGAAGGACGAAAAAGAGGTCTTGTCGTCGGCATAGATCCAATTTAGCGTTTGGTCTAAGTTTGGTATCTGCCCAGTTTCCCCTAAACGTATGAATGGAATAATCGCTTGGTTTGCCCGAAACGGTGTCGCTGCAAATTTGCTTATGTTTGCGATTCTTGCCGGTGGAATCTGGGCGACATCCAACAAAATCATTCTTCAGGAGTACCCGGATAGAACCTACCCCTACATCACTGTTTCCGTTACTTACCGCGGCTCTACGCCTGGAGAAATTGAGCAGGCTATCGTCACTCGACTTGAGGAAGCTCTCTACGATATCGAAGGCATTAAGGAAATGACCGGCAGAGCGAGTGCGAGTGCCGGATCGGTGATGCTGGAAATCTCAGAAGGTTACAGTCTGAGTGAGAAACTGGATGAGGTGACCAATCGTGTTTCCACTATCCGAACCTTTCCGCCCGAAGCCGAACGTCCGCAAATCAGTCTCTTTAGTCGAAGTGAACGCGTTATCACGATGGTTCTTTCCGGTGAATTAAGTGAGAAAGAACTAACGAAGCTGGGTGAGCAGATACGGGATGAAGTTTCCAATATCCCCGGAATTACTCTGGCTGGGCTGAAGGCCGTCCGTCCCTATGAGATTGCTATAGAAATTTCAGAATCCACTTTGCAACAGTATGGTCTTACCTTCGATCAGGTCACCCGGGCCATTCGCTCCTCTTCCGTTGATCTGTCAGCCGGAAGCGTTAAAACGGATACGGGTCGCATATTGCTTCGGACCAATCAACAGGCCTACAACCGTGAGGATTTCTCCTCTATCACTCTGCTGACCCGGTCCGACGGAACAAAATTACAACTGGGCGATTTAGCCACGGTTATCGATGGCTTTGATGAAACACCCATTGTGTCGAAATACAATGGGGAGCGTGCCATTGCGATCGATGTCTTCCGGTCAGGTCTGCAAAACATCATCAAAATAGGTGACGACGTGAAGGAGTTCCTCGCCATAAAACAGCAACAGCTTCCGGAAGGCATTAAATTGAGCTATTGGGGCGATGATTCTGAGAAAATCAAAGTACGGCTAAACACTCTCATGGATAGTGCCATTATGGGTTTCATTCTGGTGGTTATTATCCTTTCCCTTTTTCTCCGTCCTACGCTTGCGTTCTGGGTGGCGTGGGGAATTCCCATCGCATTTGCTGGTACGTTTTTAGTACTTCCGTTTTTGGGAATGTCTCTCAACGTCATTACCCTCATGGCCTTTATCATGACCTTGGGTATTGTGGTGGATGACGCCATTGTCACAGGTGAAAATGTGTTTCAACGCATGCAACGTGGCGAAAAGCCTCTTACTGCTTCGATAAAAGGAACACAGGAAGTGGCCGTTCCGGTTATATTTGGTGTGATTACAACCATGGTGGCGTTCTTCCCGATCATGATGCAATCAGGTGTATTAGGGACTATCTATTCGAACATCCCCAAAGTTGTCATCCCGGTTTTGTTTTTTTCTTTAATTGAATCCAAGTTGATTCTTCCAGCCCATTTGAAGCATTGCACTCATTTGGCCGATAAAACGTCGAAACAGAATTTTTTTTCCAGATTACAACGGTTTTTCGCGGATGGTCTGGAACGATTTATTCTAAAATATTACCGACCTGTGTTAAATTGGGCACTGATTAATCGGTATATATCCACCTCTGTATTTATAGGGTTTCTATTGATCTTTGTGGCACTCGTTTTAGGCGAGAGAATTGGATATCGCCGGTATGCCACTACCGCGCAGGATACAACCAATATCACCTTGAAAATGCCCGCGGGTACCACTTTTGAGGTAACTCAGAAAAAGGTGGATTTGATTGAATCGGTGGCTCTCAAATTGAAAAAGGATGTGAATGAACGCTTTGGAACTACGGTTATTCAAAACGTCTTCGCTACATCGGGAGGTCATCCATTTGGGAATTCGTATAGTCGGGCTGGAGAGCTCACAGTAGGGCAGGCAGAGTCGGGAGAGGTTATAATTGAACTGACTCCTTCGGAAACACGGGATGCGAATTACGGTAGTCGGGATTTGGTATCCGAAATGCGCCAACTGGTTCCGCCCATACCGGAGGCTGAGCAGTTGAGTTTTTCGTTTGAACGTTGGAATTCAGGTTCGGCTATTACCATAGAGCTGAGTCACCCTAATGTCGAAATGCTCAAGGAAGCCTCCGCGGACCTCCAACGAAAACTGGCTTCTTTTGAAGGTTTATTTGACATAACGGATTCCTATGAAAAGGCCAATGAGGAGTATGAATTGGACCTGAAACCCGAGGCTGAGTATCTTGGGGTAACAGCCACCAATCTGGCCCAACAGGTGCGGACGGCATTTTTTGGATCGGAGGCTCAACGTATCCAGCGTGGACGCGATGAAATTCGGGTGATGGTCCGCTACCCGGAATCGGAACGACGTTCCTTAGGGTCGCTTCAGGCCATGATGATTCGAACGGCCAATGGAACTGAAGTGCCATTTGAAACAGTAGCTACCATCGTTCCGGGCAAGAGCCTGCCATCTATTCAACGGGTCGACCGCAAGCGCGTGATCCAGGTAAGTGCTGATGGTGATACGACGGAGCTGGACATCGAATCGATGGAAACGGAAATCCTCGAAGAATATTTACCTGAGCTGGTTGCCACCAAGTATCCGGGTCTGCATTTCGGTGTACGGGGTTTTTCTGCGGTTGCCCGTGACAATCAACGGGAAATGATCGTAGGAATTTATTTCATTTTGGCGGTCATCTATGCGCTGCTGGCTATTCCCTTTAGAAGCTACTTTCAGCCGATTATAGTGATGTCAGCCATTCCGTTCGGGGTGGTAGGAGCGATAATGGGCCATTACATTATGGCTAAGGTCTTCGGCTTCAACGGCGGGGATCCCATTATTACCCAACGGTCTATCTTTGGCATGATGGCTCTTTCCGGAGTAGTGGTGAACGACAGTCTGGTCATGGTTCACTTCATGAACGCTCGCCTGAAGGAAGGTATGCCTCTCAATGAAGCGGTTCGTCTTGCCGGAGTTAAACGCTTTCGTCCCATTCTACTCACCTCATTGACCACCTTCTTTGGATTGGCACCCTTGATGTTTGAAACCAGTCCTCAAGCTGTTGATCTGGTTCCCATGGTCATTTCCCTGGCCTGGGGTATTGTGTTTGCCACTGCGATCACACTTATTCTCATACCCGTGCTCGTATTGGTCTATAACGATATTCAAAAGGTATTTTATAAACTCTACAACATCGATCCCATTGATCGTGGCGATGAGGGAGATGAGATACTGGTTAAAAGCTAGAGCTGTTTAACTGTAAATGGTCACAACTATTTTATTTTAGGTAGGGCTCGATCGCCGAGCGAGCCGTCGTGGAATCGGCGGTTTGGGCCTACCGAAGACGAAGTCGACAGCGAAGCGAACAACAACCGCCCTACCATTTTCAGCGAAAGAATAAGGTTAACATGTTCTAGGTTTTGGTAACTTCATTTGAGCTCTGTAAAAGGGTTTAGTATTGAGCTGGTTTCAGGCACCACATTTCGGGAAGATTAAAATGCTTTCATCTCCGTTCTTAAACTCGCATTAAAAGTCAGAGTGATTCATTTGTTGAGATTTACAATATCTGAGATCCCTTGAATCCAACTTTCCAGAAAATATGCATGGAATAATAGCCTGGTTTGCACGAAACGGAGTAGCCGCCAATTTGTTAATGGTGGCGATCGTTGCTGGTGGCATTTGGTCTGGGACGAACAAGATCATTCTGCAGCAATATCCTGAGTTTCCTATGCGTTTTATTACGGTGACAGTGCTGTATCCTGGGTCCACGCCGGGAGAAATTGAGCAGAGTATTCTTACGCGGCTTGAAGAAAATTTGTACGATATAGAAGGCATCAAGGAAATGCAGGCAACTGCTAACTCCAGTGTGGGAACTGTGATGTTGGAAATTGAAGACGGCTATAATCTCAGTGAAAAGCTGGATGAGGTCACGAATCGCGTATCTACGATTAGGACTTTCCCCCCCGAGGCCGAGCGGCCTCAGATCAGTTTGGCTTCTCGTTCTGAACGTGTCATCACCATCGTTCTTGCGGGAGATTTAAGTGAGAAGGAAGTAAAGACCCTGGGAGAGCAGCTCCGGGACGAAGTGTCCAACATTCCTGGTATTTCTTTGACTTCATTAAAAGCGGTCCGCCCCTACGAAATTGCGATTGAAGTATCCGAGGCGACACTGCTCCAATACGGATTGACATTTGATCAGATCATTCGGGCAATTCGAACGTCCTCTGTCGATTTATCCGCAGGTAGTGTAAAGACTGAGACAGGTCGTATTCTTCTGCGTACCAACGAACAAGCATACAACCGCGAGGATTTTGCATCTATTACGCTTCTGACACGTGAAGATGGAACCAGGCTCAAGTTAGGAGACATCGCTGAGGTCCGTGACGATTTTGATGAGACTCCTATTGTTGCGCATTTCAATGGTGGGCGTGCCATTGCAATAGATGTATTTAGAACGGGGTCACAAAATATTATCGAGATTGGAGAAAACGTAAAAGAGTGGATAGTTACAAAACAGGTACAATTGCCCGAGGGAATTCATTTATCCTACTGGGATGACGATACTGAGAGAATCAAAGTTCGTCTAAGCACCTTAAGGAATAGTGCTATAATGGGATATGTGTTGGTGCTGATTATTCTTTCTATGTTTCTCAGGCCGTCGTTAGCATTCTGGGTAGCAATGGGTATTCCCATCGCATTTGGAGGAGCATTCCTGGTGATGCCGTTTTTGGGATTAAGTATAAACATTGTTACCTTGATGGCCTTTATTACAACTTTGGGGATAGTCGTAGACGACGCCATAGTCACTGGGGAAAATGTGTTTCAGAGAATGCAGCGCGGGGAAAACCCCCTGACCGCATCGATCAAAGGAACGCAGGAAGTGGCCGTTCCTGTAATCTTTGGTGTTATAACCACGATGGTATCATTTTATCCCCTGATGATGATGTCTGGATTTATGGGGAGTTTTTTCAGCAACATTCCCATGGTTGTAATTCCGGTTTTATTTTTCTCGTTAATCGAATCGAAGCTTATTCTACCAGCACACCTGAAGCACTGCACGCATCTTGCAGACCGGGAGCAGAAACTAAATATCTTTAGCCGTTTTCAACGATTCTTTTCCAATGGTTTAGAAAGGTTTATCCTAAAGTCTTATAAACCGATGCTCAACTGGGCTCTCAAAAATCGTTATGTTTCTGTATCTCTATTTGTAGGCTTTCTCCTGATATTCGTGGCTTTGGTTTTAGGTGAGCGAATCGGTTTTCGGACCTTTCCTAACATTCCTTCAGACACTACAACCATCACGCTTCAAATGCCGGCAGGTACCTCGTTTGAAAAGACATTGGAAAAAGTTGGGATGATTGAAGATGTGGCTCTAAAGTTAAAAGATGAGGTGAACGAAAGATTCGGAGAGACGGTAGTTCTAAATGTATTTGCTACCGCCGGAGGCCAACCGTTCGGCCGTGGGCGCGGAGGATCTGGTGGTCCCGTTGCTGGCATTGCGGAAATGGGGGAGCTCCTCATAGAATTAACACCTTCTGAAACTCGGGATTCAGCTTACAGTGGTAGAGAGCTGGTAGCTGATTTGCGTCAGCTGGTTCCTCCCATTCCGGAAGCTGAACAATTAAATTTTTCCTTTTCCCGATTTGATTCCGGCGCAGCCGTTGGCATTGAACTCATTCATCCCAATATTGATATGCTCAAAACTGCTTCGGCAGAGTTGCAGAGAAAACTGGCTTCTTATGATGGATTTTACGACATCGAAGACTCCTATGAGCGCGCCAGCGAAGAGTACCAGCTGGACCTTAAACCTGAGGCCGAGTATCTGGGGATTACGGCTGTTAACTTGGCACAGCAAGTTAGAACCGCATTTTTTGGATCGGAAGTACAACGCATTCAACGGGGGCGTGATGAAGTGAAGGTTATGGTTCGTTATCCTGAAAGCGAACGTCGATCCCTCGGTTCACTTCAAACGATGATGATTCGAACGGCGAATGGTTCTGAAGTTCCGTTTGATACGGTTGCTGAAATTGTCCCAGGAAAAAGTCTACCCTCCATCCGGCGTATTGATAGAAAACGGATTATTGAGGTAAGAGCTGATGCCGACACCTTGGTAACCGATACTGAATCAATTCAGTTCGATTTATTGGACGTATATTTACCAGAGTTAGTGGCAACGAAATATCCTGGAATGGAATTTGGTCTGCAAGGGTATGCGGCAGATAATCGTGACAATATGATGGAAATTGTTGTCGGCATCTTTGTAATTCTCGGGGCCGTATATGCTCTGTTAGCCATCCCATTTCGAAGTTACGTGCAGCCTTTGATAGTTATGTCAGCGATTCCATTTGGTGTCGTAGGAGCCTTGTTGGGACACTGGATAATGGCCAAGGTTTTTGGTTGGAACGGCGGTGATCCAATCATGACTATGCAATCGATATTCGGCATGATGGCCTTGTCGGGCGTGGTTGTGAATGATAGCCTTGTGATGGTTCATTTTATGAATGCGAAAACGAAAGAGGGTATGCCACTTGGTGAAGCTGTTCGTTTATCAGGTGTTAGACGCTTTCGGCCGATTTTGCTTACTTCTGCGACCACATTTTTTGGTTTATGTCCGCTTATGTTTGAAACAAGTCCTCAAGCAGCCTTTCTGGTACCAATGGCAATTTCCTTGGGTTGGGGTATTGCGTTCGCTACAGCCATCACGCTGTTTTTGATACCGGTTTTGGTTCTGATTTACGACGATATTAAACTGGCTTTCTGTAAATTGTATAACATCGATCTAAATGAACATGTGGAAGAGGAAGCTGGGCCACTGACCCAAGCTTAGCTAAGAATTCCTTTCCTGAGAACTGAAAGTGATCCGCAATAAAGCAGGTTCTGATTTGCGAATAAATTCGTCCTGCAACCACTCCTCAACCTTCGTCCACAACCGGGTTCGTTAACGCTCCGATCTTTTCAATCTCGATGGTAACTTCATCGCCGGCTTTTAGCCAGAGAGGTGGCTTTCTAGCCATACCCACACCATGGGGGGTTCCAGTGATGATGACAGTTCCCGGGAGCAGTGTGGTGCTACCGCTTAGGAATTTTATAATCTGAGGAATAGAGAAAATCATATCATTGGTATTCCAATCCTGCACGACTTCACCATTGAGTGTGGTTTTAATGCTCAATTCATTCGGATCTCCGATCTCGTCACCTGTCACCAAACAAGGTCCTAGCGGAGCGAAGGTATCAAATGTTTTTCCTCGGCACCATTGGCTGCCTCCCCATTCGATCTGCCAGTCGCGGGCGCTTACATCGTTACAGCAGGTATAGCCCAACACATAATCCAACGCGTTTTCTTCCGTAGCGTTTTTGCAAGTCTTGCCGATAACGACGGCCAGTTCGCATTCGTAGTCCACCTTGTGGCTCGCGAGCTGGGTTGGGATTTCAATCGGGTCCCCCGGGTTTTGTGTAGCACTGGCGCTCTTTACAAACAGGACAGGACGTTCTGGAATCGGCATTCCGCTTTCTTCGGCATGGTGTTTGTAGTTCAACCCAATGCATAAGATGACCTCGGGAGCGATGGGTGCCAGGAGCTTGGCGACATCGGCCACTTCGTTGGTTACTGAATGCGAACCAAATATGTCGCCTTCAATGCGTTTGTTTTGTCCGTTCTGGTCGGCTGCGTAATGCTCTACGCCCTGTGAATCTAGGTATCGAATAATTTTCATGAATGATGTTGTGGATAAAATTAGTAGGTAGCTCGGCCGCCAGATAAGTCGTAGGTGAAGCCGGTTGTGAAACTGTTTTCAGGTGAAACGATAAATTTTGCCATGTTGGCGACTTCTTCCAGGGTTCCGCATCGCCCCATGGGAATCTTGGAGGTCATGTAATCGATCTGTTCCTGTGGAATAGTGTCGTGGATGGGGGTGTAAATAACCGCGGGTGCCAATGCGTTCACGGTTACGCCCGTTTCCGCGTAATCTTTTCCTAAAACTTTGGTAAGTCCGATGACTCCGGCTTTGGTGGTCGAGTAGGCGGTCATTCCAGCGTTGCCTTCTTTCCCGGAAATGGAGGCCATCAAACAAACGCGACCGTATCCGGTTTTGAGCATGTGAGGAATGACTGCCTTGCAGATAAGAAATGAGCCTCGCAAATTCACACCGTAGACCAGGTCAAAGTCTTCCGACGTAACTTCGTGCGCTTTGATATTCGTTTTGCCCGTTATGCCGGCACTGTTCATTAGAATGTCGATTCGTCCCAATTGTTCTACAACCGTATCAATTGCCTTTGTGACCGATGCCTCATCGCTCACATCCATTTGAACAACCAGCGGTTTGCCATCGAGCTTTGCTTTGGCGTTCTCGAGTCCTTTGGGATTCATGTCCAAAAGAGCGAGATGAACGCCTTCGGTTTGTAGTTTCTCTGCCAGGGCGAATCCAATTCCGGATGCACCACCGGTTATGACGGCAACTTGATTACTCCAATCAGAACTCATTTTTGTATCAGGGATAATTTCAGGGAATTTTAGTGTCCGACTTCATTAGAGAGCATTGCATGGGTCAAACCCGAAATCCCCCTCGAAGTAGGATTGTGTGTAATTTCTATAGTTGCCAAAAGAGACTAGAATATGGAATCGGCAGCAAACTACCTCCCATATCCGTGAGCTTGAAGTCGAAATGTAGGAGGTAGCTCGCTGCCGAATTGTGAACCTTCGAAAGTACGAAACGGAAAATAACACGAAATGGATCGACATATCTCGTTTCGACCATTTTCGAAATCTTCTTCTGTGTATTATTTCTCCATGGAACAGAAAAAAGGTCGATGTTTTCTCGGAAGCCCTCCATCTTCCAAATTAAATATTGCCAGATAAATTTATGATTAGAAAAGCCTTTGTCATGTCACTCATTCCCGGACAGGAAGAAGAGTATGAGCGCCGCCACAGACCGATTTGGCCGGAACTGGAAGCAGTGCTCAAACGTAAGGGTGTTTCGAATTATTCGATCTTTCTTCATCCTGAGACGAATCAACTTTTTGGCTACACCGAGGTCCAATCGGAAGAGCTGTGGGCCTCCATCGCGGAAACCGAGATTTGTCAAAAGTGGTGGGCTTATATGAAAGATCTCATGCTTACCAATCCGGACAACAGTCCCGTCGCTCGGGAACTACCGGAAGTCTTTCACATTGACTGAACGTTTTCGGATTAGGTTGCCTTGCTTGATTGTGGGTACGTCTCGATCGCCAAGCGAATCGTCTATGTTTAGGCAGTTTTTGCAAAATCGTCCTGCCTGACTCTTATTACAAAAGGCTCTGGTGAATCCCGGACTACTTGCGATAACTCACACTGATCCATGCATTGCGTGGAGCAGATTGTGTCATAATACCAGAGCTTGCGATGGCGGTTGTTACCGCTTCGTCGAACAGATTGTCCACCTGCACGCGGAATCCCCAAGGCTGATCAGGAGCCTGAAAGTGCATACCTACACCGACTACAACCGAGCTATCGAGTTTGCGGGTATTCAGTTCATTATCGTAGTGATTGCTTCGGTACTGTGCTTGACCGACAAAGTTCAGGCTTTCGTTAAATTGCCAAATTAATTGGGAGTTTAGCTTATGCTTCGGCGATAAAGGAAAACTGTTTCCTTCGATGGCTTGCAAAATGGTGGAGTTTCTGAACTCCGTATCGGCGAAGGTGTAGTTTAGCAGAAAAACGAGGTCTTTTCCTGGATCCCACTGCCATGCTGCTTCGAAGCCCTGAACTTCACTGTCCTCGATGTTGATCCGTTGATTGCAAGAACCTCCTCCGGGAACAAATCCACAGAGTGAATCGAACCCAACATTATCGTGCAGGAAAGCATTGGTTACCATGTCATCCATTGAATAGTGAAAAACGGACAGTTGAAAGGTGTTGGATTCGTCCTGGTAGTTGATGCTTAATTCACCTCCGGTTGTCCGTTCCTCCTTCAGGTCGGGATTCGATTCGGTGATATCGTTTCTGACGCGGAATGGACGATACAGTTCATTGAGGGTAGGGATTCTGAATCCTTGAAATACCAGTGCACCGAAGCTCCAGTTGGTATCCAGTTTTCGGGTATATCTACCATTGAATGAAACCACCTCACCTGACCGATAGGGGTAAAGCGTGTCTCTGGTTTGCGCACCGGTTTCCAGGTTAAACTCCTTTCGAAACCCATCACTCTGTTTCCAATGATCCAATCTCAAGGTTCCTTCCAGACTACTATTTTCATCCAGTTGTGTTTGGGCCGTAAAAAATCCGCCAACAAATGACTGCTCTCCGCCTTCCTGCCGTTCTCGCGTAAAGCCAGACCCGAGGTTCCGGGTTAGTTCATTGGCGCTTCCAGTGGATTCCCGGAAATCTGCTCCAGCCAGGAAGTTCAAATAACCACTGCCTTCCCAGAAAAACGTGGCCTGACCTCCAATGGCTTCGGCCGGTACAGCGTATTGGTCCAGCACGGCAAGTTCGGAGGCACGATCCTCAGCAACCGAAGTAAATATATTTTTGAAATCCCGATCCTGGTAAAAAGCCACAAAGTTGAATCCGGGTCCAGCGCCTGCATCTTTGGTTAGCGTCCAGGATAGGTCCGTTGCGCTGGTCGAGTTGGGAGAGAGTGCCGTTCCGTTTAGTCGTTCCTCATCGAAATACTGACCGGTGAGTGCCCATTGCCAGTCGTCATTTATTTGGTGAGCGAGTTGAATTCGAAAATACTCGTACTCCGATTCCGAGTCTATATCGACCAGGCCTCGCTGTTCACGGTTTACTACTGTGTAGCCGTCCGAACTGAACAAACGACCCTCCACTGATATCCCCGTGTTTTCTGAAAGTGCAGTGTTGTGCAGTAGCGAAGCCTTTACGGTACCGAATGAGCCGCCTTGAACGGAGTAGCGAGACTGGTCCAGCATCGGCGACTTGGTGGTTATCTGAATCGCTCCACCTGAACTATAATTTCCCCATGCTGGCACCGAACCAACGGTAAAAGTTTCCAAAGAGCTGATGCTTTCTGAAGGAAGTTTGTTCCAGTAAATCCAGCCACCAAAAGGATCATTTTGCGGGACGCTGTCCACCAGTAAAAGCGCTCTTGAGGTAGCGTTTGTAGCGGTGTGTCGAAAGCGAACACCTTGAGTTGTAGGATGCGCTGTAAATGAATCTATCGACCGAAAGGTATCTACAGAAGACAATTTCCTTAAAGCCTGGTCCAGAGACAGCGAAGTATCCATTTCTCCCAACATCACGTCCGCCGGAATGGCCAGGGAAGATTCGAAAGCCCGGTCGGCTATGATTTCCATCAGTGCCAGGTTAACGGTCTCTTCGTCTGCCCTCGAAGTGAAGGATACCATCACGCTGAGGCTGAGAAAAAATCCAATTCGTTGCAGTCGGTGAAATGAAGTCGAATGTGGTAAGGAAAATTTTAGTGCGTTCATAGGGTCAAGATTCACCGTTCAGCGCGAATCCTTTCGGGAAGGAAGGATGTTTACAAAAAGTAGGCATCTATCAATGTATTTTTCAAATCCGCCAAAGAGCCATGGCGGTGATTTTGTGAAAACTATGGAATATCGGAACCTGGGGAAATCGGACGTCAAAGTCTCAGAAATGAGTCTCGGTTGTTGGACCATGGGTGGATTGAACTTTATAGAAGGCAAAGCGACAGGCTGGGCTAATGTCGATGAGGCGGAAATATTCCAGGCTATAAAATTGGCTGTCGATAATGGCGTAAATCACTTCGATAATGCCGATGTTTATGGGAATGGCCGTGCTGAACAGATGCTCGCACGCATCCTTCGACGTCTCGGTTTAAAATCGGAAGACTTTATTATCGCGACAAAAGTGGGGCACAATCGTGGGACCTTTGCTCATGCATACGATCCTTTGAATATTCGTCATCAATGTGAGCAGTCGCTTCGGAATTTAAACCGCGATTATATCGACATCTATTACCTCCATCACGGGAATTTTTGTAAGAAGAATCAGTATCTGTCTGAAGCTGCGGAAACGCTCAATTCGCTGGTCGAGGAGGGCAAGGTGAGGCTCAAAGGCCAGTCAGCCTATACAGCCGCCCATTTCAAGGCTGCGGTTCCCGTCGTTCAACCCACTGTATTACAAAGTTGGGCGCATGCCATGGATACGCAGTTCATCGAACCGAATGGTCCTGTCGGTAAACTGCTATCGGCAAATGAACTTTCTTTCGTCGCATTCAGTCCTCTCAACCAGGGGATTTTGCTCGATAAATTCGATCCGGATAATCCTCCTCAATTTGAGGCCGGTGATCACCGCCAAGGTGCCCTGAAATTTAGTAAAGAAAACCTGTCTTCACTTCAGCCGAAACTCACCGAACTCAAGAAACGCTTCGGCGACACAATACCAGATTTAGCAGCCGTCGCTCTTCGCTTCGTTCTAAATTTTCCCCAGGTCTGCAGCGTCATTCCCGGTTTCCGAAATGCCCAACAAGTGGAAAACAACCTGGCTGTCGTTCAACGAAGATTATCCCCAGCCGATATGGCATTCATCAAGAGCTACCTTCTCGCCCCAGAGTAGCAATGGCTTCCAACCTCAGTCTTATACGCATTTTCGCTGATTGGGTAGTTCGTCTGGTTGTAGAGATAGATTTTTTGACTTCTCCGTAGGACTGATCCTGTACGATTATTCCGTACTCCATGATTCATTATTCTCTTTTCTTTTTCAACCACCCGCTTCGCTCGAGGACGCGGAGGACACAGAGGAATTGCGGAAATAACCAATTTCACTTCTACACCGTGCTTTCGTGATCTCCGTGGTTATGATTTTCATTTCTCCAACTACCTGGTTTAATTCATCGACTGGGATGTTACCTATTGCTAAAATTTTTACTGATGCGCCTCCGGCCCTGTTTCGTCCGTGGAAAACGCAACTCGAAATGTAGATACCATCTTCATGAGAGAGGCATGAGGCTCCTTCCGATAGTTCTCCTTCATGTTTCTCATGCCAAGCTGCAGATCTTCTTCTGATCGATAATCCACGATCAGCTGGTAATCAGGTAGATCCACAAAGCTGGCCTTGTTGGTCATTCGTAGCACGCGGTAAGATACCGCATGATTATCGCAGATCTGACCTTCCATGAATTGATGCACCTGCGTAAGCAATTCCTGATCGGTCACTCCATCTTTTGCCGTGAAGTATACGTGATAGGAAGTCATCTTTCTGGTGCCTTGTTCTTAATAATATTGGCCAGGTTTATTGTTTGAATTTGGATTCATTGCTATTCGGATACGATTGTTCTCACGGTAAAAAAAATGAGCAAACACGAAAGAGGAAGTAGTCCACCCTATCAGGGTAGAGATCAAATACTTTGTTCCTGGGCTGTAGACCAAATCACGCTCTTGGTTATTAACCGGTAGCCTTGGCTTGGGCTTGCGCTTAGGGCAGTTCTTCGTCCAAATCATTAGAAAAAAGCAGATTATGGAACTGGGTGCATTTTCAATTAGTTTGGTGGTGAAGGATATAGAAGCCTCCAAGGAGTTTTATGGAAAGTTGGGATTCGAGGAATTCGGCGGTGATATTTCTCAGGGCTGGCTGATTCTAAAGAATGGGGATCATGTGATAGGTCTTTTTCAAGGGATGTTTGAAAAAAATATGCTGACCTTCAATCCGGGCTGGGATCAGTCTGCAAAACAGCTCGAAGCGTTTACGGATGTTCGGGACCTTCAGAAGAAACTAAAATCTGAAGGGGTGAGTCTCATGAGCGAGGCGGATGAGAGTTCTATAGGCCCGGCTAGTTTCATAGTAATCGACCCGGATGGTAATCCAGTTTTGGTAGATCAGCACGTTTAGCTCACCAACTTTTCCGATACGGATAGTACTGGCATCAGTTTCTAAGAAGAATTCTCTTAACTCAATCTGTTATTCAGGTTTGGAATAATACCATTCACAAAGCGTCTATGTTTAAGACCTGCATTTTCTTTTAGATGATTAAGCCTTCCAACTACCTTTGTCGCATTTGTTTAGTTCTCATAATACCGGGAATTTTTGCAGCAGTGGGGTGCACGAATGTCCCTGTTTACGAGCAAGCTCTTGTCTCAAAAGTCGGGATGACTCGTTCAGATTCCATGGTGGAAGGAGACCGGGTTAATCTATTGCCTCAAATTGAGCCGGGCAGTGCTGTTTCCGGAGGAGCCGCTGCGGCTGGTTGCACGGCATGTCGATAGGCGATGAGAGCGTCAATTAAATTTCTAGGGATGAATTCTCCCGCCTTGGGTTTTATCCAAATCCTGTTTATGTTCCGGGTAGCTTATTCGATTGAAGTGGCAAATTGGGATAGCGGGTTGGAGTGGGTTGATTCGGACGACATAACGCTGAAACAACTAAGCTGGATAGGTGACTTTAATTCTGACAATTGGGAATCTTCGATCAGTCTGGCTTACGGCGACTATCAATTGGATTATCAACCGGTTGCTTTCGACTTTAATGGAGAGGAAAAAGCGGTGAGTGAAAGAATTATTGCCATTCAATTTAATTCAAAGAAACAACTCGGTGACCATTGGTGGCTATCGGGAGGAGCCGGGGCTTACGATGGATTTACGAACTATCGATCTGTTTGGCTCGATGAATACTATCGGCAACAGTTTAGTGAGTTGTACGGATTTCCCGGAGCAGAGAACTATGTCGAAGCTGACCCTAAGGGCATCAATGCAACGGCTGGTACTCGTTGGGAGTATCAACCGGGCAATGGATTTGCCCAATTCAGTATTTCGGCCCTTCGAGATGATGTGTCACCGGGTTACGAAATTGATTTTGATGGACTGCGTCGAGGTGAGCTCACTTTAGATACGGTTGCGGCAAGTCTATCGACTGAGAATATTCTGACGAAAAACATTCGCTCCTTTCTTGAATTCAGGGTGACACAAACCACTGATCGGTCGACCCGATATGGAGTCGGTGCTAACATCAATGTAGCTCATGGAGAACAGTGGGTTTCACGTTGGAATGTAGGTGGCTCGAAAGAAGATCCTCAGTTCGAAGCATTTTATGGGGGCGTCGCCTTGGAGTATCAGGCCTCCGATAAATGTTATATATTTGTCGACGGTTGGTATTATGAAGATACGGGCGAAATTGAAAATGCACTCCTCTTCACGAGCGCTGCACCCGGCTTGGAGAGTAGTCGCGTTGGCATCGGCGTTAGATGGATTGGTGATCAGTGGTCAATGAGGATTTATGCGGCCCCACTTGAGAATGACTATGAGCCAACCAATCCAGGTATCGATTTCTTCCAAAATTTGTACAGCGATCGCGATTGGACGATTGCCCAAATTGCGGTTAGTCGATCCCTCTAACTGTCTATTGTTATGTCTCGATTCATCAAAAACTTCTTACTGACAACACTGTTGACCTCCGCGTTTTCAAACCTTGAAGCCCAGCGGTATCAGGTTGGAGATATCGTAGAAAACTTCACCTTAACGAATCGCGAAACTAATCAGCCAGTGAGTCTTTATGATCTGGAAGGAAAGGTGATTTTCCTGGAGTGGTTTGCTTACTGGTGTCCTTTCTGCAAAGCTGCAGCCGGTGCGATTGGTCCTGGCTTGATTGATTATTACGGTAGTCGAAACGGGAATGCAGATGGGGTTGAGTTTATGCACGTTGCCCTCAACCTTCAAGGTGGTGCCGAAAGCCCCACGCAGAATTTTATTAATTTCTATCAACTCCCATTTGTCCTGAATGACTTTAATCGAGCTGTCGCCAACCGCTTTCAATCCGGAGGTCAACCCATCTTCGCCATTATTAATGGCGTAAAAAATTCCGCAAGTCATGAGCAATGGGAATTGGTGTACTCTCATTTGGGATATGGTGATCTGACTGCACCAATCACCGAGTTTCGAAATGTCATTAATTCCGTTAAGGCCGCCCAGGTGGTTCCCGGATTTGTGGATTATCTGAATGGCCTTCAGCTTCCTGAAAACCAACGTGCCGAAGAGGACGATCCCGACTTCGATGGCATTCCCAATGTTCTTGAATACTTTTTTGGTACCGATGCTTCGGATACCGCTTCATTCTCTCGTCCGGTAAACAAAATTATGTCAATCGGTTCAGTCGATTACCATGTCCTTGAGTTTATTCGAAATCCGGAGGCAACCGATGTTACCGTAGTTCCTCAGTTTAGTTTAAGTCCTGGTTTCGAATCACTCATCGGCAATGCACCGTTTTCTACGGAATCGATGGAAGGTGGTTTGGAGAAAGTAAGGATCCGATCGAATGTTCCGCTGGGAGGAGCAAGTAAGTTTTCACGACTGGTTTTTGTTTCGGAATCACAGTAGGCTTATTCCGTAAAGCGGGTTACAAAAGTAATTTTGAAATCTCAGCCGGAGTTTCCACAAGCTCGTCTGCCTCGGCTGTCGTCAGTTCTTCCCTGGAGCCATATCCATAGGTAACTCCAATGGTTCTTAAATTGTTTTTCTTAGCGCCGATAATATCGTGCTTGCGATCGCCGATCATTATCGTGGTCTCTGCTCTGAGGCCTTCAGTTTCAATTATGTATTGTATCAAGTCGCCCTTATCCTGGCGTTCACCCGTCATTTCACTGCCGTGAATGTGGCCAAAAAAATGATCGAACTTAAAGTGCGTGGCAATTTGTTTGGCGTAATAATGTGGTTTTGAGGTAGCGACAAAGAGTGAGTGGCCTGCGTCCTTCAACTTTGTCAAACAGTCGTGGATGCCCGGGTACACCCTGTTCTCAAACAACCCAATGGTGCCAAAACGTTCACGGTAGAAAAGCACCCCCTGCCTGGCTGCATCTAAATCTCCTCCCATAAACTGCATAAAAGTTTCAAGGAGAGGAGGGCCGATCGCGGACTCCAATTCGTCCTGGCTCGGCACGGTTTGTCCGAGCTTCTTCAGCGCATATTGAATGGATCCAGTGATCCCTGGCTTGGGATCAGTCAGAGTTCCGTCGAGGTCAAAGAGACAGGTTTTGATGGACATTGAAGAAAGATGAACCACCAAGCCTCCAAGGATGCAAAGATAGAATCAGGTATTTCTTCGTGCTCTTGGTACCACTATCCGCTGGAATCTTGTTTTTAAGCCAAGAATTCAAACTACTTCTTTCAATTGATCTCTGGATGTTGTTCTTTTCTCAAATGGAGCAATTATTTGATTTGAACAAGGTAACAAAGGAAACAGAGTTCTTATGTAAAAAGTATGTTGTTCACTTCGTTGTTTCAGGCGGTTCGTACTCCGCTATCTCAGTTAGCTCTTGTTCAATAATTCGTCCATTGGTGGTTAAGAATCTACTACAGCAATCCTGCCCATCTGAGTTAATCAGTGTGAAATAAATTCGAAGAAAAATGCTTTAACTACGAAATGCGCTGAAATACGCGAAAAGCTGAATGTAGTCTCCCTTTGAAAAGCCTAAACTAATTAGTGATAACGAATAATTTGATGATTTCTAATCAGTGAAAATCTGTGCCATCAGCCGTGCCGTGTCGTAGCCTTGGCGGAGACTGGTGGTTAAATTCTGTATTTTTTTCCATTATTTCCGGTGATTTTTGTCAGTTTTCAATAACCAATCTTTATTAAGAATCTATCACTTAATCTGGGTCCATCTGAGAAATCTGTGGTCGAAAAAACTTTTGTTGCGGTTTTGCTCCTCTAGGTGCGTACTCAGGTTTATTCATTATTGTATGACTAAGTAATTTGTCTCTATAAGTTTATTGGCGACCGTCGTCTTGTTCGGCTCATCCTATCGACTAACCGCTAACCCAGGTGATCAGGCTGTCGCCCTGGTTAATGATTGGATGGCTGAGACTCAGACGGTCGGAATCACGGTCAGTGTTGGTGTTAAGGGAGAGATCGTTTGGTCGCAGGGTTTTGGTTACTCTGATCTCGAACAACAGGTGCCTGTCTACCCTGACCGAACCAGATTTAGAGTGGGTAGTGTGGCCAAGCCTATGACGGCGACTGCAATTGGCCTTCTATACGAGCAAGGTAAACTGGATCTGGATGCTCCGGTCCAAACCTACGTTCCGTCTTTCCCTGAAAAACAAGGAATAGTCACTACGCGTCTGCTGGCCGGTCACTTGGCGGGTATTCGTCATTACAAAGGTAACGAAGTGCAGAACAGCAAACGCTATGAATCGGTTCTGGAGGCGTTATCCATTTTTAAAGATGACCCATTGATTCATGCACCGGGATTGGGATACTCCTATTCGAGCTATGGCTTTAATTTGCTCAGCGCGGTCATCGAAAGGGCATCGGGGCAGAATTATTTGGAGTACATGGATGATCATGTGTTTGGCCCAATGGGTATGGATCACACTGAAGCGGACCAGGTTTATTCCATAATTCCCAATAGAGGCCGCTACTATGCAATCTATGGGGATCAATTGAATAACGCCCCCGCAGTGGATAACAGCTATAAGTGGGCTGGAGGAGGATTTATTTCAACTTCAGACGATTTGGTCCGTTTCGGCTTCGCTTATCTGGGAAATGAAATCCTCAAAGCTGAAACTATCAAACTTCTATGGACCTCCCAGAAATCTTCCGCGGGTGAGGTGATCGATTACGGAATCGGATGGCGTTCAGGAATCGACGATGCTGGTCGTTCCTGGATTGGTCACAACGGTGGTTCAGTTGGTGGATCCACTATTTTCAAGATCTATCCTGGGGAGGGAGTCGTGATTGCTCTCATATCGAATCTCTCCAACCAGAAATGGAACGACCTCGAAGAAAATATCACGGCTTTGTTCCTGGAATAGAAAATGTATGGAGTCTGATTGATCAAAACCGCTACTCTGGGTTTTGTTCAGTGGGTATGAGTAATCAAAACCGGATATCGTTAATCTTCTTAGGCAGTTGCTTCTGACAGCTGAAATAAAAATCGAGGAACATGATGCAGTCCGTTTTGCACTCAAAGAATTCGAAAATGGAAAGGCTGATTTTTCTTAATTATCCTGCGCGATTTCAGATCAAATTTTGAAATAAAGCCGAAACCTGTTTGGTGCTTTTTATCTCCCAAGATCTTGCGCACTGTATAATCGCCGCGAGTCATAAAGGATGACTGCACCTGCGTTCCCGCCGAGTTGCCCTAATCAATCGAATAAAGCGTCACCGAATTCTGGTCTTTAATAAAAATACGGTTTCCTGCCAGGACCGGGTAGGCATAGGTGGGTGAATCAGAAACTTTGTAACGGGCGAGCTCATTGCTGTTTTTCTCATCAGGTTGAAAAACGATCAATTCAGAGGATGGAGTCAGTGCGATCAAAACGGAATCGGTTGCGAGAATGGATCCAAACCCGGGTTGGCCTCCGCCAGTTCCGCCACCACCAGGTCCGCGACCGCCTTGTCCGCCTCCTCCTCCGGGACCTCCACGTCCCGGTTGTTGTCCGCCGCGTTCTCCCTGTTGTCCGCCTCGGCCTCCTTGCTGTACTTCTTGACTACCGCTTTCTCTGTCGGGACGTCTCGCCTGGCCACCACCCTGACCCTGTTCGGCATTTTCACCACGCACGCGCTCGCCGCCTTGCCCTCCTTGTCCCTGTGGGCGACGTCCTTGTCCGCCCGGTTGACGGTTTTCGTCGGGAATGGGACCCACTGCTAATGTCCAGGCCGTCTTTCCTGTTTCGGCGTTTAATGAAAACAATTCATTCCGTTGAGAAATTCCGTAAACAAAACCCTTTCTAAGAATGGGAGAATTGTATTGAAGAGAGTTTTCGGGGTTCTGCCACAGTTCTTCTGTATCAAATCCGTCGGAAGTTTTAATAAATTTGGAAGCTGTCATTCCGCGACCAGGGCCGGCAAGATAGAAGGTTTCACCACTCACGATAGGTGAAGCTGTATTTTGTCTTCCCTGGTTATATGGCATCTGCCAAAGCTGTTTTCCATCCGACACCCGCAGCACGGTCAGCGTTTTTTGAGTCGGTGTAACGATAGCTTTCGTTCCGTCGAGATGAATTAAAATGGGAGATCCGTAGGAGGGGCCATCTTCTGTCCATTTCCACTTTTCTTTTCCTGAATCGAGATCGTAAGCATGGATGCCGCTGATCTAGGTAATACACAAACCGTCTACCACCAGCGGAGAGGAGGAGGTATAAAATTGTGGGAGCTCGCCTTCAATATCTTCTTTTCGCCATAAGAGCTTGCCGGAGGATGCATCCAGGCATGAAACCACTCCATGCAGGCCCAATGTTACCACCTTCCCGTTGGCCACGGTAGGTGTGCTTCGAGGTCCGGAATGTCGGCTGGGTCCGCCTTCGATTGCGGCAGAGGGGTAGGCGTTCTTCCAGATTTCCTTTCCACTGTCAGCGTCTAAGCAATAGATGGTTTCCAGCCCGTTTGCTTTAGCAAAAACATAAAGTTTTCCGTCAGACAGGGTGGGTTGGGAAAGACCTTCCCCCACCTCAAGATTCCAGTGTTTCTTCAATTCCTTGGGCCAGGTATCGGGTGCTACAAATCCGCTGATGTTCCCGTCGCGGTTGGGGCCCAGGTATTGTGACCATTCATCCGCCACGGCGAAAGAAGTAAAGAAAAGGCCAATTGTAGAGCAAAGCAGAAATGATGAAGCGTTAAGTGTTTTCATAAAAGAATGGAGCTTTTGGAGTACCGCAAATTTTTGATTTTATTCAAAGTGTGGATGTATTTGAGAATTCGAGAGCAAAACGGGGTATTAGTTGGTTTTGTTGTTAACGACTGAGTTGGATCGGCAGGTTACATTTTACGGCCTATTCAAATGGAATCTTAAGCCCATCTGTCGCAGATGTATCTGACCAGGTGGATTCGCTGGTCAGTTTTTCGGATTCAAAGCTATAAACGTATTGTGTCATCCGCCCAGATCCTTCTTGTTCACTAGGAAAACAAGGAAATCGATTCCTGATTATTATGAATACTATTTTTGATATCGCCATTGTTGGTGGTGGGATTGTTGGAGCAGCTTCTGCCTATAAGATACAAAAAGCCTACCCGGGTTTTAAAGTGCTGGTTTTAGAAAAAGAAGACCATCTGGCACCACACCAGACAGGTAATAATTCAGGCGTCATTCACTCCGGCCTGTATTACAAGCCAGGTTCCAAAAAAGCAAAGAACTGTGTCATTGGCCGTCATGAGCTTGTTGCTTTCGCAAAGGAACATCATATCGCTCATGACGTTTGTGGTAAGGTGGTGGCGGCAACCCACGAGTCTGAATTGCCATTCATGGATAAGATCTTTGCCAATGGTTTGGCAAACAATACCGAGGGAATCGAAAAAATTTCGGCTGAACAATTACAGGAAATTGAACCTTATGTTAAATCGATTGGTGGTATTTGGGTTCCTTGTACCGGTATCATCGACTTTATCGGTACGACCAATAAACTGGCTGAACTCGTTACGGCGATAAACAGTGAATCCAAGATTTTAACCGGACATGAAGTGCTCGGATTTGAGAGGACGGGAAACCTGAGAAACCTAAAGACAAGCAAGGGGACTTTTAAGGCGAAAAAACTGATTTTCTGCGGAGGCCTTCAAGCGGATCGGTTAGCAAAGAAGGATGGGGTGCCTTTAAAAGAAAAAGTGGTTGGATTCCGTGGAGATTATTACGAACTGACTGAATCGGCGAAGCATAAGGTGAAGAACTTGATTTACCCGGTTCCCAATCCTGACTTTCCATTCCTCGGTGTGCATTTCACAAGAATGACCAACGGAGAAATCGAGTGCGGACCCAATGCAGTATTTACCTTTAAGCGAGAAGGGTACGGCAAAACCGACTTTAGTTTCAGGGATACTTTCGATGCATTGACCTACCGGGGTACCTGGAAATTACTGTTTGGAAACATGGGTTTTGCTATAAACGAGTACCGTCGGGCGTTTTCTAAGAAACTGTTTTTGGAAACCTTACAGCGCATGATTCCATCTTTGACGATGGAGGATATCAAACCTGGAAGAGCTGGTGTAAGAGCTCAGTTGTTAGGGGTTGATGGGGATACGCGTGACGATTTCAGAATAGAATATAAGGATGATGCCATTCACGTGCTCAATGCGCCTTCTCCTGCAGCAACTGCATGTCTGGCCATTGGAAACGACATAAAAGAAATGGCCGAGCTGCATTTTGGCTGGAGAAAGTAAGGTCGAGAAAACAACCTCAGAAGAACGAAGATAGAAAATGCAGGTTTTAGCATGAACTTCGATAAAGAGACTTATTTCTATTGCAGGCTTGAAATCGTTCTTCGTTAGCGGTGAAGTGAAAGTCTGTTTCTTTGGTCTTCTATCTCTGGGCTTGATTGTTTTCAAGAAGTGGGATGGCCAGGAGCTAAAAAAACTGTCACTTTTAGGCAAGACAGACTTCCAAAATTTTACCAATCTTCTCTTATGTTACCTCGTATATTCTTTCTCTTTTTTCTTCTCACATCTGCCCAGTTGTTTGCTGGAGTTCTCCGTCTGGAAAAGAGCGACAATAAGATTTCTGTTTTCCGTGAAAATGGGACGGAACCGATTCTGGTGGAAAATGTGCGCGCCGATCATCGGCCCTACATACATCCGATCGTTGCACCGGATGGTAATGGTGAGCTTACTCAATACAGCCCGGGCCACCACCTGCATCAAACAGGACTCTATTGGGGATTCACCCGGGTCAACGGACGCGATTACTTCCACAACCCTTCCAACGGCTATTGGAAATTACTCGAGGCCAATGTGATTTCCGCTGAAGGCGAGGTGGTTCAGTGGGAGACGATTTATCATCTGTTGGACGAAGAAGGTACGGCCCTGATGGAGGAGACTCAGGTCTGGTCCATGCGGGACCTGGACGATGAGTATTTCATCGATCTTGTCTGGTCTGGAAAAGCCCACACTGATCTCACCATTTCCGAATTTAAGTATGGTGGGCTTTTTCTTCGCATGCCCTGGGAAGTAGGAAACGAAGGCGAAGTGGTAAACAGTTCTCGTCAGAAAAACCAACGCGCTGAGGGGCAGCGTTCATCCTGGGTGGATGTTGGAATGGAAATAAAGGGACGCGACAAAGACGATTGGGGGCACATCGCCATTTTTGATCATCCGGATAACGATGCCTTTCCTATGCCTTGGCGCGTGGATAATCAATTGGGTGTCGGGCCGGCCAGGTCCCTTTTGGGCGATTGGAAAATTCCTGCGGGCGCCACCAAGACCTACCGCCACCAATTCAAGGTTTATACCGGTCAGTTGAACGATATTCATATGCACGAGGACTGGAAAGCCTACACCGGGCAGACCAATAACTATGCTGAATGGATCACTGCCAGAAATGAAGCAAAGGAGGCTGAATTTTTAACCGGTGAACAAGCGATCGAGAAAATGACCGTGCCGGATGGGCTGGAAGTTACCTTGGTAACCTCGGAACCGCAAATCACCCAACCCTTAGCGTTTTGCTGGGATGATCGGGGCCGTATGTGGATAGCAGAAAATCGCGATTATGAAACGCGTAGAAGCGGCTTTTCCAATTATGGGGATAGCCGGATTCTAATCCTCGAAGACGTGGATGGAGACGGGAAGATGGATACGAAGAAAGTGTTCCTGGAAGGTATTCCATTTCCTTCGGCCATTGCGGTGGGCTTCGATGGACTCTGGCTAGGGGCTCCACCAAACTTGATGTTTGTTCCTGACCGTGATGCGGACGACAAAGCCGACGAGGAAATCGAAGTACGTTTAACCGGCTGGGGAATCCGTGATCGTCACGAGGTGTTAAACAGTTTTATTTGGGGCCCGGATGGATGGCTCTACGGCTGCCAGGGATTTGCTACTCCTTCCACGGTTGGTAAACCTGTCGATGGGGGTCGCGTATTTAAGAAAGGTGATCCCTTTCCAACCAGTGAGGAAGTCGTCGATGGTCAGTTTATTGATGGAGGAATCTTTCGCTATCATCCGATCAAGGATCGTTTTGAAGTCGTCTCTCACGGATTTAGTAACCCCTGGGGATTGGACTTTGACGACCATGGACAGGCTTTTATATCTGCCTGTGTGATTCCTCACGCCTTTCATATTATTCAGGGCGGAATTTTTCACCGCCAAGGCGGAAAGCACATCAATCCCTATGTGTATTCCGACATTCAAACGATCGTGGATCACCGCCACCGTTCCGCTCATGGAGGGGCGCGTGTTTATCTGGCGGATTTGTTACCTGAAAAATACCACAACAAACTTTTCATGGCCAATATCCATGAGCATGCCCTGTTAAACGATGAACTGGTGCGCAACGGTTCCGGCTTCATTGCGAAACACGGTGAGGACACGGTGTTGGCCAATGATCCTCAATGGATAGGTTTCAGTCTCGAAATCGGCCCTGAAGGCGCGATCTATATGCTGGACTGGCACGATGGCGATATTTGTGGCAATGACGTTCAGGACAAAGACACAGGCAGAGTTTATCGTCTGGCGCCTGAAGGAACGCCGTTCCCAACGAACTTTAATCTAAAAGATCTGAGTGATAGCGAGCTGGTCGAAATGCAGTTACACAGGAACGATTGGTATGTGCGTCATGCCCGCGTGATTTTGCATGAACGCGCTGAAGAAGGTATCCTGTCGCCGGGTGTTCATGACAAGCTTTGGGCGATGTTTAAGAGTCAATCGGATTCTGGACGCAAGCTACGTGCCCTGTGGGCATTACATGTTACGGGAGGAGCTTCTCAAGATCAGCTGGTTAAGGTTCTGAATGATTCGGCGGAATATGTCCGTGCCTGGGCCATTCAATTGCTATGTGAGGATATGGACCCTGGGAAGGCCGCTTTGAAGAAATTCATCAGCATGGCAAAGTCAGATCCATCTCCTGTCGTTCGTCTATACTTGGCCTCAGCTTTACAACGTATTCCGAAAGCAAGTACCTGGGATATTGCTGAAGGTCTATTGAGCCGCGCTGAAGATCAGGACGACCATAATATACCCAAGATGATATGGTTTGGTGTGGAGCCAAATGTTCCTGAAAACCCGGTAAAAGCGCTACAGCTCGCCTCCTCAAGCAACATTCCTTTAGTGGCACAGTTTATTGCGCGTAGAGCAACATCAGGACAACTGCTCGATGTCGTAGTGGGGGAAATCTCCAAAGCTAGTTCGAATGCTTCCAGGAAAGTCTTGCTCGAAGGCATGCGGGATGGGTTGCTGGGGCAGAGAGATCTTAGCGCTCCCGTCGGCTGGTCGAAGATGGAGTCGAATCTGATTGGGGTAGATAGCCTGCGCAATCTTGTCCTGCAAATCGGTCAGTTATTCGGCAGTGCAGAAGCCGGTAAAGCTCAGTTGGCTCAGTTGAATGATTCCTCCACTGATCTCGAGCGACGCAAAGAAATTTTGCAGAATTTCGGTCTCGATGTATTTCCACCGGCTTTTGATTCGATACTCGGCTACTTGTCGAATTCTGATCTTCGACTGAGCGCATTGAGAGCTCTTTCTTCTTACGAAGATAACTCTATTGAGGAGAATATTTTAGAATACTATTCTGAATTCACACCTGAGGAAAAAGCAGTCGCCGTTCAAACGCTGGCCACTCGTCGTGGCAGTGCCCGAACATTGGTCGCGGCTTTGAAAAGAAATTCGATTCCTCGAAGTGACATCTCTGCGGTGAATGCTCGCCAGCTCAGGCGGGTGGTCGGTCCGGATTTTGTAGATTGGTGGGGACCCATGGAAACGTTGAGCAAAGACAAGCAACAGGCTATGGACCGCTACAAATTCTTGTTGACCGATGAATACATGGCTCATGCCGATGTCATGAATGGTAAAACGATATTCGATCAAACCTGTGCAGCCTGTCACAAGATGTATGGAGAAGGTGGCATTATAGGTCCAGACATCACAGGATCGAACCGTGCTGACTTGGCATATATTCTAAGCAACATCATCGATCCCAGTAGTGAAATTCCTGAGGGCTACCAACTGGTCACGATCTCAACTCAAGATGGTCGGACCTTTGCAGGGAATGTCACCGCCGAGGATGATCAACGACTGACCCTGGCGATGGTGGGCCAGGAAGTGGTCCTGGCAAAATCCGAAATACTGTCCCGTCAAACATCACCTGTTTCGATGATGCCCGAAGGGCAATTGAACGCGATGTCGGACAGCCAGGTCCGTGACCTGATCGGGTATTTGAGAACGACGCATCCAATAAATTAGTAGAAATCAGCAGCAAGCTACCTTCTGCATCGCCAAGACTCAAATCGAAGAGTGTTGCTGCGGAATCGTCACTTGTCCTGTATATACGGCCATCGGCAATTCCTTGGCCGGAGAAACAAGTGCAGACTTGACTCCGCAAAAACCCGCTGAGGCAAAATCAAGAAAGTTCAAAAGCCAAAAATGGAGATCAAATCCTTGACTTCTACCTCTTTCTTTTTTCATGCTTAGGTTTTTCCTTAGCTTTCAGTATTCGCCCCACAGATCTTGTTAGTCGGTGACATGCGAAAATCGGACGCGTATTTCAAACTAACCCTAATAAAAACAACTTCTCGAAATGAACCTCAAAAATGATAAACTGCTGTGTGCGCTATGTGTTGTACTGACACTCGGGATTGCCTCCCTCTTATCTCCGTTAACTGCCCAGGAAGACGATGATGAAGACATCTATGAATTAACCCCGTTCTCGATTGATGAGCAGGATAATGTTGGTTATCTGGCACGGTCTTCCTTGGCTGGAACTCGTCTGAAAGCTCCTCTTAGAGATATTGCCGCGACCATTAGTGTTGTCACCGAAGAGTTTTTGGACGATACCGGTTCCACGGACTTGCAGGAACTGCTTGTCTACACCGCCAACACCGAAGTCCTGGGAATCGGCGGTAACTTCGCCAACCCCAATACGTCGATTGTTGTCGGCGCGGTTCAGGACTCGCAATTCAGGAATCCGGCTCAAAATACCCGGGTAAGAGGCCTGGCTAGCGCTGACCTGACGCGCGAATACTTTCCGACCTCGGTCGCTTTTGATTCTTATAACACCAGCCGTATCGTTATCAACCGCGGGGCGAATGCCATCCTATTCGGGTTGGGTAGTCCGGCGGGTATTATTAATAACCAGATAAAAGCTCCAGTCTTTGAGGATCACGCAGAGGTCTCGTTTCAGGTGGGCAGCTACGACTCACAACGCGGGGAAATCGATTTTGAGAAAGTCCTCATCGAGGATAAATTGTCAATCCGTTTGATGGCCGTGAATGAGGAAAGAAAGTACCAGCAGGATCCAGCTTTTGAGCACGACCAGCGTTTCACTGCAGTCGGTGAATGGCGCCCCTTTGAGAATAGTACTATCCGTTTGTCCTATGAATCCGGTGATATTACCGCGAACCGTCCTCGTACGCTTCCCCCGCAGGACATGGTAACCCGGTGGTTCGATGTCTCTCCAACCGGCAAAGCAAAACCAACGCATGATCCCCACAATCTGTTCCAATTGTTCCTCTATGATGAAAACGGTGTGAATGTGGATAACCTGTATTGGGGGCCGATTGGGTTTACTTTCGAAGCAGCTGCTGTTTATGCCGGCCCCGAATTCGGGATTGCGGGTGGAGCCCTTCCCAATGGCACCGATGCTTTTGTTCCCATTATTAATAACAGGTTTGGACCGGATGCCTCCAATGGTATAAGGTTCCAATCCTTTGTGACAATTCGAGGAGTGAACCAGCTGTACGGAAATATGCTGGGTTCACCCAAGGATCAGAACGGTAATTCAAAATCGGCCACGCGGGATTTTTATGTGAATGAACATATCACTGATACGAGTCTCTTCGATTTCCGCAACCTGCTCTTCGACGGACCCAACAAAAGAGAAATGGAAAGTTTCGATGTCTTTACCGGGTCCTTAGAGCAAACCTTTCTGGAAGGAAATGCCGGACTGGCTTATCACTTTAATAAAGAAGATTACAGTAATCGATTTTGGAATGTCATTGGTGACGGTTCCCGCTTTGGGGCCATCGGGGTGGATGTAAATGTTACCTATCCCAATGGAGATGCGAATCCAAACTTCGGGCGTCTTTTCGCATCGGCTGGTGGGAACGGCGGAAGAACAACTACCAGCAGCATCGATCTTGAGAATCACCGTTTTACGGGCTTTTTCAAATTCGATGCCACCGAGAAAGTGGATGGCTTCTGGGGTGAACTGCTGGGCGATCACACCCTCACCGCTCTTTTGGAGGACGCGAAAAGGAATGCGAGGAACATCACCTATTACAACCACGTGTGGGATGATAATTTTCAGCAGAACGGGAACCCCCCCAACGCTTTGAACGTAACGGCTGTTGGCAGCCTGGTCTATTTGAGCGACAGCATCGCCAACCAGTCCAGCTCGGCGGATTCCCACGCCTCCAACTTGCGATCTAAACTGGAGTTTCAGGATTCCTACTCGATGAGTTATCGCGATCCGGTTACGAAACTGTTTACCACCGGTACGTTCGGCACGCGATCGAATCTTCCCGCAGGCGGTTCCTTGTCGAAGAACCACATCGAAAGTAAAGCGCTTATTCTCCATAGTGGTTTTCTTGAAGATCACCTCGTTGCCACTTATGGCTACCGTGAGGACGATGTAAAGGTTTGGACGACACCACAACCCCCTCGAAATAATGATAATACCCGGGATATCAGTCCCGATGCATTCTTCCTTCCTAGTGATCCTACCTTCAAGTCCAGTACCGATTCCAGTAGTTGGGGTGTGGTCGCCCATGTGCCCGACGAATGGATGGACGCTGTCGGAGGATTTGGACTCAGTTTTCATTTTTCCAAATCGGAAAATTCGCAGATCGGCTCGGAGCGAAACAACCTGCGTGGTGAAAGTCTCGGTCCGGTCAGTGGATCCACCGAGGAAAAGGGCTTCACCGTCTCGTTCCTGGACGACCGCTTCAGTATCCGGGTCAACAAGTATGAGACTCTGCAGCTCGATGAGAACTCTGGTTTAACCACCAACTTTGGTGGAATGCTGGGACCTTATTTGCGTAATTATGCGCCTGCATCCCGTGCGGAAAACATTGAGGTCAACCTTACCAATAGATCCGACATGGCTCGGTTGGCCAACTACGATCCCTTCCGTAACTCCGAGTATCTCGAACAATACTTCTCGTTTTCCGCGGATCAAGAGTTCGTCGTCCGGAATCTCCCGGCCAATCTGACCTTCCCTACCGACCTGTTGTCCGAAGGGCTTGAAATCGAAGCGGTGGCCAACCTTACTGAAAATTGGCGACTCATGTTCAATATTTCCCAACAGGAAGTATCAGCTACCAACACCGCTCCCTTACTGGCGGCTTTTATTCAAGAAACCATGAATCCGGTATTGGCTGAATACGGTGATTTCAATACCAGTAGCGGACAAGTTGAAACAATCAGCAGTTGGACCAACCGGACCGGACTCATCGCAAACAAGATCAAGATTGCTGAGGACGGTGGTAAGAAAACCAATGAGATACGTGAGTGGCGCTGGAACCTGGTGACCAATTACAACTTTGACAATAATTCCGGATTCCGGGGGTTTAACGTCGGTGGCGCGGTGCGCTGGCAGGACGAAATTGGCATCGGTCGTCCCATTCTAGTCGATCCTGAACTTAGCACCCCGGATAATCTGGTTTACATTCCCGATCTTGCTCACCCATATTTTGGTCCGACCGAGACCATGGTCGATGCCTGGGTAGGATGGGAAAAGGAGCTCGGCCCTTACTTCGGCAGAAATACCTTGTTGAGGATTCAGCTCAACGTCCGCAACCTTTTGGATGAGAATGATCTTATTCCCGTTGTCGCAAATCCTGATGGAACGATTCCGGTCATTCGCATTCCAGCTGAGCGCACATTCGAACTAAGTGGGTCGCTGAGTTATTAAAAACAGATTTTTGCGATCGGGCCGGGAATTCGTAGCAAGGGATTCCCGGCCTGTTTCTTTTTTGACACATAATGATCAATAGAATCGGCAGTGCCTTTTGTAGGTAGGGGTCGATCGCCGAGCGAGTCGTATTGAAAAGATGAACTCCAAGAGACACAGATGATTAAAAACATTATTACTTCATATCTGCGTATACCAGGTCATCTGTTGTTTCCGTTTCCACAGTTACAGCCTTATTCCTTTACCTACTAAGCCATATCTTAATCTCATGAATCGATTCATTATTTTTTAGCTCTATTTTCATCCTAACGTTTGCTACTCTCCTACAGTCAATTAATGTAACCGCAGGAATTTTGGTGGGTGTGTATATGGTTCTGGCTTCCCAGTCTGTTTTGCTCCGAAAAATAAACACGCAAGATGCCCGTGCTACTTTCTCAAAGTAATAGTTACGAAATTTTAAAATGAAAATCAACGCCCTGAAAAAACTCCGAGCTAAGCTGGCCGCGGACGAACCTGTCTATGGTCTTTGGATTACCCTTGAGTCGGCTTCACTGACCGACATGGCGGTTTCCCTCGGCTTGGATTGGGTTGTGGTGGATGCCGAACACGGGCATCTTGGTTGGAAGGAAATTAACGAACACGTAAGAGCAGGCCTGCGCAGTGATACGGTTGTGTTGGTCAGGATAGCGGAAAGGAGCACTTCACTCACTAAACGTGTTTTGGACATCGGAGCGGATGGAATCGTGGTTCCCTGGGTCGAAACGGTGGAAGATGTGGAAGCTGCAATTCTTGATTGTCGCTACCCTCCAGAAGGACGGCGCGGTATCGGAGGTGAACGCGCTACTGCCTGGGGACAGGCTCTGGTCGAGCATACAGAATCTGCGAATGAGCATGTGCTGGTAATACCGCTTATTGAGCGTGTGGAAGCGGTTCCCAATGTCGCGGCCATGTGCGCCTTGGACGGAGTGGATGTTTTGTTTTTTGGCCCCGCAGATTTTTCTGCGAGTGCGGGGTATCGCGGTCAGTGGGAGGGACCGGGAGTTGCCGAACAGATTTTAGAATTAAAGGACACGATTCGGGCAGCTGGGAAACAGTGCGGGTTGATTACAAAAAGTATTGAGGACTTACAGCAGCGTCGGGATCAGGGATTTCGCATGATTGGACTCGGATCTGACGCCGGTCTCTTTTTGCGATCACTGCATGAATCGCTAAAAGCGGTCGACCGAGATCGAATGCCGACAACCAGTCTCGACCCAAGGGACGGAGAAGGAGGGGCTCTATGAGTTCGCTGTTTCGAGTCGCGTTGACCGGGGATAGTTTTAAGAATGGCGTTCCGGTATACCCGGATTTCGATTTGAGTCTGCTCAAAGGAACCGAAGGTATTGAGGTGGTGCCTTTCGAGGAACATAGACCCGAAATTGGGCCAGACCAACTGGAGGGAGTCCAAGGGGTGATTGTGCTGACCCCTGCGGTGTCCCGTGCGAGTCTTGCACGAAGTGAGGACCTGTTGGTTGTCAGTCGTTTCGGGGTGGGTTTCGAGAAAGTAGACGTAGCTGCTTGCACGGAAGCCAACGTTGTTCTTTGCACCGCGGTGGGTGCCGTTGATCGTCCTGTTGCCGAGGCGACGGTTGGCTGGATGATCGCCTTGAGCCATAACATGCGCATGAAAGATCGGCTGGTGCGTGAAGGCCAGTGGGACAGACGTAGTGGTTTTATGGGATCTGAGTTGCGCGGACATACACTTGGGATTGTTGGTCTGGGTGGTATCGGACGCACCCTGGTAAAACTTTTGGACGGATTTGGCATGAATCGCCCCTTGGCTTTTGACCCGTTTCTAGATGCCCAGGCAGCATCTGAACTTGGGGTGGATTTGGTCGAACTCAACGAACTCATGGAGCAGGCAGATTTTGTGAGCGTGCATTGTCCTTTGAACGAACAGACGACAAATCTAATATCGCATCACGAATTATCTCTGATGAAACCGACCGCTTATCTGATCAACACAGCGCGTGGTGGTATCATCAACGAGGACGCTCTTTTTGAAGTGCTTAGTTCAGATCAAATAGCAGGCGCGGCGCTCGATTGTTTTGTGGGAGAACCCATTAACAGCCCACATCGATTTGGTGAATTGGATAACGTAATTTTAGCACCCCATAGTATCGCGTGGACCCATGAACTGTTTCGAGACATTGGTTCTACTGCCAGCCAAAGCATCATCGATCTCGCTCAAGGACGGCGCCCTCGTAGTTCAATCAATCCTGAGGTGTTCGATAAAGTTTCTTTCCAAAAAAAGTGGGAGCGTTTGAAAATCGATCTCATGTGAACTAAGGAAAGTTCGATGGTCTTTCTAATTGTAGGAGCGGCTTTACGCCGCGATCCCTCATTAAAGTTATTAGGGCGGCATAAACCTACCCCTACAGTTGAATATATATCCCAAGGTTCGGTTTCCAGATTTGAACCGTCTATCCAGGCTATTTGAAAAACCTGGCTTTGTGGGTTGGCACCTTAGTGTTTTGATATATAAGTTCACTGACCTGAATCGGCAGGTCGGTTTCGATGATGTCGATGCCTGTGGCAAGCAACTTCTCGTAGGAAGCTTTCAAATGAGTTGAGGGTTGTCCCAAGGTTTTTAATTCACGGTCCAGGTAGCGCGAGGAGCCGACCATGCAGCTGGATCCTTTGGCGTGGATTAAGTCGATCAGGGACTAGCCGACAGGGTCAATAGTCAATCATCAAGTATCTATCAGCGATTGTTGTTCACGGATACCTTGGTCTGAATTAAGTTTTATATAGTCCGGTGAAAAACTGACCGAGCGTTAGTCTGGCGGTTGGTTCACTTGATAATTGATCATTGACCCTATTGTCATCGTTCTTTGACCCTATTGTCATCGTTCTACAAATAGTGTATGAGTTCTTTCGAAATTGCACCCTCGTTAGGCAAAATAGGGTAGAACAGGCGTCCTGCCGCGCCGCGTCATAGCTCCAAATAGCGACGACTGGCCTGTTTGGTGCACCGGCAAGATGCCATAGTCTTTTACATAACTTCCGTAATTTCAGAGGTACATTAATTGACTGTAGGAGAGGAGCTTGCTCCCGATCCGTGAAACAAAAGACCTTCGTTATCGGGAGCAAGCTCCTCTCTTACAAAACGGCTGGCAGCTGGAAATCATGGCCGGGAAATACGTTTGAAACCTTTAGCTCTCCCGTGGCTTCCGTGTCTTTAAAATGTGTATAAGCCTCTAAATTCCTGTCTGCTTGGGAGATGATTTCAACTTTATATCAAATATCCAAAATTGGATATCTAATCCTTGACTCCTTCCCCCCACCTAATTTACCTATGAGTTCTCCTTGAGACTTATCCTATTCGAACTATTCTAACGACGCTCTTTATAGTTTTTCCGATAGGCTGAGGATCACTGATACTCAATTTCTTTCCAACCCCAAAAATAACAAATCATCCCTATGAAACTCAAAAATAACAGACTGCTGTACGCGCTAATCGCTGTACTAACTCTCGGTATAGTCGGCGGACTATCCCCGTTAACTGCCCAAGAAGACGATGAAGACGTTTTTACCTTAAGTCCTTTCACCATTGATGAACAGGAGAACGTGGGTTACCTGGCCCGGTCTTCCCTGGCTGGAACCCGCTTGAAAACTCCGTTGAGGGATATCGCGGCTACAATCAGTGTTGTCACCGAAGAGTTTATGGACGATACCGGATCCACGGATTTGCAGGAGCTGCTGGTCTACACGGCAAATACCGAAGTCCTCGGTATCGGAGGCAATTTCGCCAATCCGGATGAGTCGAGATCAGTTGGCGGGGTTTTGGATGCGCAGTTTACCAGGCCGACTCAAAATACCCGTGTGCGTGGCTTGGCGGCAGCTGACCTTACACGTAATTATTTTCCGACCATCGTCGCGATGGATTCTTACAACACCAGTCGGGTTGTGATTAATCGCGGGGCGAATTCGATCCTGTTCGGCCTGGGTAGTCCGGCCGGTATCATCAATAACCAAATCATAGCACCGGTCTTCGAGAATCACGGAGAAGTTTCGTTTCAGTATGGAAGCTACGATTCTCATCGGACGGAGTTCGATGTGGAAAAAGTATTAATCGAAGATAAGCTATCCATTCGTGTAGCTGCACTGAATGAAGAGCAATTCTACCAGCAGAAGCCAGCATTTGAGCACGACAGTCGCATCACCATCGCCGGTGAGTGGCGCCCATACGAGAATACAATTGTGCGTGCGACCTACGAGAATGGATCGATCACTGCAAACCGTCCACGCTCGATTCCTCCGCAGGACATGGTAAGCCGGTGGTTTGATGTGTCTCCCCTCGGAATTGCGAAACCGACTCATAATGGTCATGAAGCATTCCAGCTGTTTCTTCGTGAGACTCCAACAGTTAAAGGATCGTAGATCATCGTAGCATGATCTATGTCCTTTGTTGAACAAGTCCGAGGAGTT
>JAQBYJ010000053.1 GCA_027622555.1 Verrucomicrobiota bacterium | reverse complement strand
TCATGTTCACCGAGCTTTCGGTAGGGATCGGCCAGTTCATCGCTTACTTCCAGCGGAAAGTGGGGAAGATTGGTAGCCAGATAAGTGAAAAAGGGTTTATCGCTTTTTAGCCCCATAAACTTCATGGCGGCGTCAGTGAAAATATCGTCGCAGTAACCTTGGTAGGTTTTGGGCACATTGTTGTGTTCCAGAATGGGATCGAAGTATTGGTTGCCTTCCGGACCAGCCGCCTGCCCAATACCGCCGGCTTTGTGGACCAGGGCTTCCTCAAATCCCTGATCGGTGGGACGCATGGGGTAATTGTCACCCAGATGCCACTTTCCAAAAATGCCGGTGCGGTAACCCGCGTCCCGGAGGATCTCGGCGATGGTGACCTCGTCATTGAACATCATGAAGTTTCCACGAATTACCTCGGTAACGCCGGTTCTATAATTGTAGCGTCCGGTCATCAGTCCGGCGCGGGTGGGGGAGCAATTCGGGCAAACCGTAAATTGGGTGAATTCGGTGCTTTCCTCGGCCAGGCGGTCCAGGTTGGGCGTTTTAAGAACTGGATTCCCGTGGCCACTCATGTCCCCGTACCCCTGATCATCGGTCATCATCAGAAGAATGTTTGGATTCGACCCTTCGACTTCGCTCAGGACAGGCACGCTCACCACGGGTGGCCGGTCAGCAGCGGAAATAGAGAGAGTCAGTAAGAAAGCAAGCAGGGTGGGGTATAAGCACTTCATCATTGAACTGGGGATCCTCAGAGCATTCGCGGCTCTGCGCGAGTATTTTCAATCTTTTGTTTTCTGAAACAATTCAAAGGTTGCCTGTCCCTGCCGGATCAATATTGCTGATCCAAACCTAAATAATTCGTTATTATAATTCCTATGAAACTACCCAGATTAACTCCTCTTTTATCCCTTGTCCTGGTCCTTGCTCAAAGTGCGGTCTTCTCCGCTGAAGAGCCTATACCGCCTTTTATGGGCGATTGGCAAGGGGGCTGGGTGAATGCGCCGGCCAAAGATGGAAATGCGAAAAACAACCCGGGACTGGTGGCCCGTGTTATCGGGCTGGGACAAGATCGCTACGAGATCCAGATCATGGAAGAGTTCGACAAACGGGCAGACTTCAAGGTGAAGACGGAAGCGACCTGGAAAAACGGGAAAATGACTTTTGATGAAAACGGTTACAAAGGTGAAATAACCAAAAACTCGTTCACCGGAGAAAAAACCAGCGGTGATCTGCTTACCCAGTTTGCCTTAAAGAAAATTGTCCGGTCCTCACCTACCGCAGGATTAAAAGCACCCAATGGAGCGGTAATCCTCTTTGATGGAAAGAATCTGGACGCGTGGGAGTTGGGAAAAGGGGAGCCTGCCACCTGGCTCGTCAAAAATGGCTATTTCGAAATACTTCCCAAGAAGGACAACAATGACAAAGGCGGTTCAATCAATACCAAGCAATCCTTTGGCGATGTAAAAGTGCATTTGGAATTCAATTTGCCCTACGAACCGGAAGGCCGGGAGCAACACCGTGGCAACAGCGGTTTTTTTGTGCCGGGCGGTTATGAGATCCAGATTCTCGACAGTTACGGACTGGGTGGCATGTGGAACGAGTGTGGAGCCCTATACAAACAATCACCTCCTCAAGTAAACATGTGCTGGGCTCCCGGCGTGTGGCAGACCTTTGATATCGAGTTCAAACGCATGCGTTTCGACGCCGAAGGGAACAAGTCAGACCCAAAAGGGTCAATCCAATACCTTTGCAGTAAGTTTATCGAAGTAGGGCTGAACCGAGGTGCGTTTCCCTCGAAGAACGACAAAAGGGCCAATGTTCATATTTCATATTTGAGGGAGGTTTAGACTACTTTGCTATCGTCCAAATCAACTTGGACGATATTGGATTCAGGAGTTCAGAAGCCTTTGAGAATATTTTTAGACCGCACGGACAGCTTTTCTTTAAGCATATCTAGTATGGGATGATTCATACCTTGGAAATTAATTTCGCTGAGAACACTTTCCGCCTGAGCAGGTATTTGACCCGCCATTTCGATTATGATTTTGCGAAGTTCCGGATAAGGAAACTCACAAAGCCGAGCCATCCTTTCAAAATGCTTAGGACGAATCTGTGAATCCCGGTAGTAGGACCCGATCTTCATGGCCAGGCGCTGATCTTTTCGCTGCTTCACATAAGGGAGCAAACTCGCCAAATCATAGAAAGGAGCAAGTCGCACCTGCCCCCTCACTCCAAGCAGAAGGCTGTAATTCTTCGCGTGTGCATCCGATCCGAGTACCAGATAGTTAAATACAACGGCTTCCATAAATCGTCGGCGATCTTCGATTGGCTGACTCGACCGATTGAGCAGGCTCATGATGCTGGGCACTCCGGGACCGCCTTCACTCTCATATTTTCGAGCCGGATGGATCGAGAGTGCTTGGCAAACGTCTTCCTGATGGACTCGGACAAACTTTCGGCCTGACACCATTCGATCATATCGTTCCACGCAAATAGCCGTTTCATTTCCAAATCTCAAAACCTCGCTCGTCGCTGCCCTCAGGCCAAGCGCCTTCGCCAAACTCTGACAAAAGTGTTCATTTTCCACATGTCCGTTCAGGTCCGGACGTGGAGGCTTTAGAATATGGGTAGTTGGTTCACTGCCCCAAGGCAGATACCATCGACTCCCTTTGCGCTGGAATGCAGTTTTTGCCTGTGCGCCCGCCAACGAGAACTGGCCTTTATCTCCAGATATTCGTCCCATTGCCGGATCTCGCCTGAGCTCGGCCAGACGCTGCTCAATTATCTCAGGCTTGAGGAGCGACTTACCTCCATTGACAACGCTATCCACTTCATCCGGCTTCACGAACCGGATGGCACCAGCGCAATCGTTTCCGATTCCGCTCAACAATCCAAAACAATCGGAGGCGCTAACAGTAAACCTCGCGGCCCATCGCTGAAGGACCAACTCGTTGTCGTGAAGCAATCCCCACAGAAACGGGGATACTCTACTATGCCCATGCTCTTTTTCAATCAACGGCATCGAGAGCGAGAGAGGAACAGCCGTTTCCAAATCTCGGTAATGGTCATCGTAAACAAATATCAACTTTCCACCTTTGAGACGGTGCAAGGAACCCATCAGCTGGTCACCAAAATACAACAGAAGTATGGATTCATTCTCAGGCATCCTTTAAGACTCGTTTAGAAATGCGTCCAAATCCGGATACTCACCCTGGGCCTGCGTTTCACTCTTATCATCGGTCGAAAGCTCACCCACCAAGTTCACATCCAGGAAAGACGCCAATCGAAGTACCTGTCCAATCCAGCATTTCTGATTTCCTCGCTCAACTCGCGAGATCCAGGCCTGCGTCACCCCCAGTTCTTTCGCCACATCTCTCTGAGACAGTCCACGCCTCCTCCGAGCCGAACCAATAAGTTCCCCCAAATCCTGGCTACTTCGAATATGAATCTTCATATGACTCTGATATTAGTTTGGATATCAAATCCTTTTGATATTCATTCTCGTGTCAAGACCAATTGATATCCATTAGGATATCGTAGTTCCTTTAAAACCGACTTGAAGACAACAATGAAAATTGGAGACCAGTATCATCTCAGGAAGGGCTCAGTCCGGAGTTTAGGCCAAGCAGGGGCTTGGCGTTCCCAGGGAAAAAGAATAGCCAGGGTTGCCAGACCCAGTTCCGAGTAGAACGACGACAACTGTTGTGCAACGGACAATACATTTTCAAGTCTGGGGATTATTCCCGCGATATTTGTACATCAAAAAATCCCCGAGAATACCCGGAGATTTTAAAATACCATATTGGTGGCCAGACCCAGTTCACGGAGGGCGAAGCCTGGAGTTCTATCGCGGTAGCGATACATTGCAGTTCTGGGTCTCTCTAAGATGTCCGTACAACAAAAAAGTCCCGACGCTTTCGAGACTTTAAAGAAACCATATTGGTGGCCAGACCCAGAATTGAACTGGGGACACAAGGATTTTCAGTCCTCTGCTCTACCAACTGAGCTATCTGGCCTTCCAATATAAGAGGACGGACTAAAATCCTTACTCTGCGGCCCGTCAACTGGTTTTTCGTAAAAATAATCCTCCTTTTGGATGAAATAAATTGTAGGGTTGATTCCTCTCTAATTATACCTATTGTAGTTAGGAAAATGAAAAAGTTTTCGACAGTACTTATAATCTTAGCGGTTCTCAATCCGCTGTGCTGCTGCATAACTTTCGCCGAAACGCTGGAATCGACTAATTCCATCCAAGATCACGGTTGCTGTCCTGGTGATCAACAGGAAGCGGAAGGTCAAAAGAGCACCGACTGCCAGCACAAATCCCTTTCGAATGAGGATGCACGCATCGCCGAAGACCAAAGCAATTTCGTAACTCACTTTGTAGCACAGACTGATAAAGTCATAGAAGTGCTCAACCTCGCTTCACTCCAAAACAGTCATGCGAGGATTTTGCCAAATCATATTCCGACTGTAGTCCGAGACGCCTGGATACATACCCAGACTGACTGCGTACGGTTACTGTGATTCGTCGCAAATAGCTCGGGAAACTATCCCGCGCCAAGCTGAGTGGTTCAGCTTCAATAAAATCCTCAAAGAGGATCCCATGTACGCAAATTAAGCGGACCTGCGATTGCTCCGGCGAGGTATAACCAGGAAGCGAATCTATTCTGATTCCAACGCAGCTGTTAACACAAAGTGCATATCCACATCCATTATTCCGAGTCGCAACCCAGATCGTACAACGCATTCCTAGCCAACTCATTGGTCAATCATGAGTAACATTTGAAATGAAACTACCTAAAATCAGTCACCTTTACCGGCCGCCAATCTACTTTCTAATCCTGATCAGTTTAAGTTTAAATACTTCAGCACTATCAGAGCATTTCAGCGCAACCGATCTGCATTCCTATTTAATACGGGCACAGTCGGCCAATCCACAATTGAAGGCTTTCGAAGCTCGATATGAAGCGGCGACTAAACGTATCCCACAACTATCGTCATTGCCCGACCCGATGTTTCAGGTAACTCACTTTGTCGAATCGGTCCAGACACGTACGGGTCCACAAGAAAACGTGTTTATGGTCAGCCAACGCATTCCCTGGTTCGGGAAATTGAGCAGCCGGGAATCAATGGCCACGGCAGATGCGGAAGCCCTTTGGTTTACCTACCAAAACCAACAACTCATGCTGGCTCGTACCGTATCGATCCACTATTACGAATACTCATTTACAGGACAAGCCATTGAACTCACGCAGGAAAACCTGGTGCTGCTAGAGAATCTTGAGCCCATTGTAGAAGAAAAAGTGAAAGCCGGAGGTAGTCTCAATTCACTTCTCATGCTTAAAGTGGAAATCGGTAAAATGAACGATAAGCTGCAGTCTCTGAAGCAGAGACGTATCGCGAGATCAGCCCAATTGAACGAACTCCTGAACTTATCTCCGGAATTAATTCTACCCTGGCCGACCTGGGAAGAACCGGCGATTGAGTCTCTCAATGGTTTGGCACTGAGCCAATCCATTCAAGCGAACAACCCGGAGCTCGAAATGCTTAAACGCAAAATCGATAGCGCAGAGGCCAGGCGAGAAATCGCACGCCTAGAAAGTTCGCCCGATTTCAACCTCGGTTTTAACTATATACAAACCGGTGATCCAGTGGTTAATCCATTAACCCCAGACGCAGGTAGAGACCCATGGGCATTAACGTTTGCAGTGAACATTCCTATCTGGGGCAACAAGAATGCCGCCGGTCGTGATGAGGCGCTAGCAAGCAAACGCGCCACCGAAAATGATTACCAACATCGCCTCAATGCCTTAAAAACTGAATTGAGCATAAGTATTTCCCAGCTCGATGACGCCAACCGTCGCCTCAAACTTTACGGCGAGGAGCTATTGGGACTGGCCCGACAAGCCGTCGAAAATAGTCAGTCCAGCTACCGCGGAGGCCAAACCGGAATCCTTGAAGTCATAGACAGCGAACGGTCGTTACTTGAACTACAACTTCTCCATAGGCGAGCAGCCACCGATGCCTGGCAACAGCGTATCACCATTCAATCCTTAGCCAATCAACCCATTTTAGAAACCTTTAAAGCAACCCAAAGCCATGAATAACAAAACCGTTTTAATACAAGTAGGAACAGGCGTAGGTATCTTATTGATCGGACTGATCGCAGGCCGGTTTCTCATACCTTCGTCAAATGAATCTTTCACCGACCATCAAACGCATACTACACAAAAAGGCGTGGGGGAAGCCACTATCTGGACCTGTTCCATGCACCCGCAAATCCAGCAACCCGAACCCGGGAATTGCCCCATTTGCGGGATGACCCTAATCCCGGTAGCAAAAGACGGCGGAAGTGATGACGGACCACGGACTCTGAGCATGAGCGAGAGCTCGCGTGCGCTTGCAGATATCCAGACCACAGAAATCAAACGAGAATACCCCGAAGCCAAGATTCGGCTGGTAGGTAAACTGGATTACGACGAGACAAGGCTCAAGTCTTTGACCGCCAGATTCCCCGCACGAATCGACGAACTCTTTGTCAATTTTACAGGACTGGAGGTCACAGTAGGGCAGCACTTGGCAGAAGTTTACAGCCCCGATCTTCTTTCCGCTCAACGGGAATTACTAACAGCCTACAGGAGCAATCCCAACAATTCGATCACCCAAGCCGCACGAGAAAAACTGCGCCTGTGGGACTTGCTACCCGACCAGATTGAAGAGATCCTGAACAACGGCGAGGCGACAGACCGATTCGTATTGCGTGCGCCGGTAGGTGGCGTGGTGGTAGCCAAAAATGTAAAAGAAGGCGACTACCTGAAGACCGGTGATCCGTTGTTTAAAATCGTGGATCTGAGCCGGCTCTGGCTCTACCTCGATGCTTATGAATCAGACCTCGCCTGGCTCCGCTACGGGCAGGATGTGGCATTTACAGTCGAGTCATTCCCAGGTGAGACCTTTCACGGACAGATCGCTTTCATCGAACCGGAAGTAAATCGAAGCACTCGGACCGTTTCCGTACGGGTCAATGTTTCGAACACGGACAAACGCCTCAAACCCGGCATGTTTGCTCGCGGTGAAATTTCAGCCAAAATGGCGGACGGCGGGAAAGTGTTCGCCCCGGAGTTGGCTGGAAAATGGATCAGTCCGATGCATCCTGAGATCATTAAAAATGCTCCTGGCCAATGCGATGTCTGCGGTATGGATCTTGTCTCAGCTGAGAAGCTTGGATACGTCGAGGAGATTGAGGAGCTAGCCCCGTTGATCATACCAGCATCGGCGGTCCTTCGCACCGGCAAGCGCGCTGTCGTTTATATCGAAATCCCAGAAACCAAACGACCCACGTTTGAAGGACGGGAAATAGTTCTCGGGTCACGGGCAGGAGATTATTTTCTGGTCGCTGAAGGACTAAGCGATGGAGACCGCGTGGTGACCCAAGGTGCTTTCAAAATTGATAGCTCCCTCCAGATTCAAGCCAAACCCAGCATGATGAGTGAGACGGGACGAGGGGCACAGGGCGCGGGGCACGGGCACAACCACGAAGGCACCGGGCAAGTGATGGAAGCAGAACACCTGTCCATCAGCACGGACCTGGCAAAAAAGATCCTGCCTCTTTACCTAAAGCTCCAAAGTAGCTTGGCCGGGGACGACCTTCAATTGTCAAAAGAGCAGCTCAAAGCAATGATGGAAACCACAGGCCATGCAGGAGCACTCCCAGAATTGATCCATAAAATGATGGACGCCGATTCTCTCGATGACATTCGGCGTCCGCATTTCGATACGCTTTCTGAGGCAATGATTGACGCCGTCCGGTCGGATTCTCACGTGTTTGAAGGAGATCTGTATCAAATGCACTGCCCGATGGTTTACGACACAACTGGTGCCGATTGGCTCCAGGTCACCGACGACCTGAGAAATCCCTACTTCGGCGCCTCCATGCTCACCTGTGGTGAGGTGAAAGAAAATCTGACCTCGCACGAGGGACATGGGCACGAGACGAGTGTCGAGGGGCGTGGGGCGAGGGAGGGAGAGAAATGAGCTCGGAGTCCCTGGAACAATTTATGGGCTATCGGCTGGCGATGGAGCTCTTTGATTTGGTCGTGGATGATTTTGCCAATATGGCAAAAAAACCGGCTCTTGATCGACTGGTGTCACAGCAGCTAGCGAGCGCCGATTCAATCGCTGCGAACATCGAGGAAGGACACGGCCGCGAAACCACCAAGGAATACATACGATTCCTGGTTATAGCCCGCGGATCTGCCAGAGAAACAAAAGGCCGCTACGTTCGCATGCGACGCTGGTTTAAAACAGAACTTGTCGAAGAACGGTGTGATCAATGTGACCACATCATCGCCATCCTTACCAAGACGATGACTAGCCTAAAAAAAAGAGGAACGCAGCCATGAATCACTCCGACAACGAACCCCCATCCTCGTCTTCCGACCCACGCCCCTCGCCCCGTTCCGAGAACCCTGCGCCCCGCGCCTCTCGTCCCTCGTCCCCTATAAACATTCTCATCCGCTTCTGCCTCGAGAATAAACTCGTCGTAGTTCTCTTTACCACCGTGCTCATTTTGTGGGGCATCGCAGTAGCTCCCTTTGACTGGCAGTTTGAAAATTTTCCCCGCGATCCTGTCCCCGTGGATGCGATACCCGACCTTGGTGAAAATCAGCAGATTGTTTTTACCAGTTGGATGGGACGCTCACCGCAGGATATTGAAGACCAGATCACCTACCCGTTAACCACAGCCTTACTGGGCCTTCCGGAGGTCAGAACCGTCCGAAGTTATTCGATGTTTGGATTCTCTTCCATCTACATCATTTTCAAGGAAGACACAGAGTTTTATTGGACCCGAAGCCGGATACTGGAAAAATTAAACAGTCTGCCCAGTGGCACCTTGCCCGAAGGGGTAACTCCGCAACTTGGACCGGACGCGACTGCTCTCGGCCAGGTATTCTGGTACACGTTGGAAGGAATGGATCCGGAAGGGACTCCCACAGGTGGCTGGGATCTTGACGAACTTCGCAGCACTCAGGACTGGTATGTACGCTATGCACTCCAAGGGGTAGACGGAGTAGCTGAAGTGGCCTCCATAGGCGGCTATGTGAAGGAATACCAGGTCGACGTCGACCCCGATGCGTTGCGCACTTACGGGATCGCATTGCACGAAGTATTCGATGCGGTGCGAGGCAGTAATCTCGATGTGGGCGCACGCACAATTGAGATCAACCGGGTGGAATATGTCATTCGTGGCCTTGGTTTTATTGAGAATTTGGATGACCTGCGAAAGACCGTGATCACCCAGCGCGATAACGTGCCCATCACACTGGAACAGGTTGCAGAAATCCAGTACGGTCCCGCGCTACGACGCGGTGCGCTCGACAAGGCGGGGGCCGAAGCCGTAGGAGGCGTGGTCGTCACACGCTATGGAGAAAATCCCATGGCAGTGATTAAACGCATCAAGGAAAAAATTCAGGAGATCTCGGCAGGAATGCCCAAAAAAACGCTCGAGGACGGCACAGAGAGCCAAGTGCAGATTGTACCCTTCTATGATCGCTCCGGACTGATTAACGAAACTCTGGGCACTTTGGAAGACGCCGTTCGTCAACAGATTCTGGTTACGATCATCGTCGTGATAATCATGGTCATGCATCTGCGCAGTGCTTCACTTATTTCCGGTGTGCTACCCCTGGCGGTGTTGTTTGCCTTTATAGGCATGCGCATCTTCAAGGTAGATGCGAACGTGGTTGCGCTCTCCGGGATAGCGATCGCGATCGGGACGATTGTGGATATGGGGGTCGTACTGATTGAGAACATTCTGAAACACCTTGATTCCGCGGACGAAAACGAAAGTCGACTCGAAGTCGTGTACAGAGCATGCGCCGAAGTGGGAAGCGCGGTGGTTACAGCGGTTTTAACCACCGTGATCAGTTTCCTCCCTGTTTTCACCATGGAGGCGGCCGAAGGGAAGCTCTTCAAACCGCTGGCCTATACCAAGACGTTTGCCTTGATCGGATCGATTGTCGTGGCGTTAACCATCATTCCTCCCCTCGCCCACTGGATTATCGCAGGGAAGTTTAAATCCACGCTTACCAAATCCGGGTTCTGGGCAGGGATGGGAGTAGCCGGATTGCTTGGCTGGATCTTCGTATCGTGGTTCCCCTGGTGGTTGGGTCTGCTGATGATGGCAACGGCTGCATTCCACCATTTCTCCACCCATATTCCAGATGTAACTCGCAGGATCACTTTATACACCTTCAACTTTGGTGTAGCCATACTGGTCGCTCTTTGGTTGGCAGCAGATTGGAAACCACTTGGACCCGAACGAGACTTCTTAAACATCTTTTTTGTTCTCATCACCATTGGTGGCCTATTGGGGTTCTTTTGTCTTTTCATCCGACTCTATCCCAAATTACTGGCATTATTATTGGAGATGAAAATCGCCTTCCTCGGATTTTGTTGTATGATCCTGCTTTTCGGATTCTGCGTCTGGTTGGGCTGGGGAACTCTGTTTGGCTGGATGCCTGATGTTGTCAAAAAATCCCGTCCCTTTGTGGCCATGACTCATCAACTTCCGGGATTGGGTAAGGAGTTTATGCCATCGTTGGATGAAGGTTCGTTCCTGTGGATGCCGACCACCATGCCCCACGCTTCCATCGGAGAATCGATGGATGTTATGCAAAAACAGGACATGGCGATCCATGCGATTCCGGAGATTGAAAGTGTAGTGGGGAAACTGGGACGAGCGGAAAGCCCGCTTGATCCGGCTCCGATCTCGATGTTTGAAACCGTGGTTAATTATAAGTCGGAGTTTATGACCGATGAGCATGGCCGAATCATCACTTTTGCATGGGATAAAAAACGGCAGGATTTCTTGCGAGACCCCCGAGGAGAACTTATCCCCGACAAGGATGGACGACCCTTCCGTCAGTGGCGGGATCATATAAAAAGCCCTGACGATATCTGGAATGAAATCGTGCGAGTCACCGCGCTACCGGGAACCACCTCCGCCACCAAACTGCAACCCATTGAAACCCGGCTGATCATGCTGCAAACAGGGATGCGCGCACCCATGGGTTTGAAGTTGTTTGGCCCCGACCTGGAAACCATCGAAAAGGTCGCGTTGGAATTGGAAGGACTCTTAAAGCAGGTTCCTTCGATCAAACCCACAACCGTTATCGCAGACCGTGTAGTGGGCAAACCCTACCTGGAAATCGATATTGATCGTGACGCCATCGCCCGTTACGGTATCAAAATCAAAATGGTGCAGGACGTCATTGAGGTCGCGGTTGGTGGTAAACCGGTAACCCAAACCGTCGAAGGCCGCGAGCGTTATCCTGTGCGCGTAAGATACATGCGGGAACTGCGAGACACCATTGAAGAGATCGAAAATATTCTAGTGGCCACACCCAGCGGCTCGCAAATACCACTGAAGGAACTTTCCACCATTGAATACCAACGAGGCCCACAAGTTATCAAAAGTGAAGACACCTTTCTGGTCGCCTACGTTACCTTCGATAAACAACCCGGATTTGCCGAGGTCGAAGTGGTTGAGCAGGCACGAGATTTCCTGGAACAAAAAAAGGAATCCGGAGAACTCGATACCCCCGCCGGAGTCAGCTACCAATTTACCGGTAATTATGAAAACCAGGTTCGGGCCGAAAAAAAGTTGCGACTAGTGCTGCCGATAGCCCTCTTCGCCATCTGGTTGATACTCTATTTTCAATTCAAGAGGATATCGACCACGCTACTGGTGTTTTCGGGAATCCTGTTCGCCTGGTCTGGAGGGTTCATCCTCCTGTGGTTTTATGGCCAGCCCTGGTTCCTCAATTTCGAACTTTTTGACCAAAACCTTCGATCTCTTTTTCAGATGGGGACCATCAATTTGTCGGTGGCAGTGTGGGTTGGGTTCCTGGCCCTATTCGGAATTGCAACTGACGATGGCGTCCTCATTTGCACCTATTTACGACAAACATTTTCGGACCGGAACCCAAAAAGCGCGAAAGAAATTCGCGAGGCTGTTATATACGCGGGAACCAGGCGATCGCGTCCAGCCCTCATAACGAGTGCAACCACCCTTCTTGCACTGCTGCCCGTGCTTACTTCGACCGGTCGAGGAGCCGATATCATGATCCCCATGGCCATTCCAACTTTCGGAGGCATGCTCCTGGCCCTACTAACTATTTTTGTAGTCCCCGTTCTCTATTCATCAATTGAAGAATCTAAACTCAAATTCACACCAAAATCATGAAATCAAAAATAATCACATTAATCATCGCCACCCTGATCGCATCCACGTCGTTGTTCGCGCATTCCAAGGCCATAAAACCCGAGTTCGTCGATATGCTCTTGAAGCCTTACTTTGAGCTTCAAGCATCCCTTGCCAACGATGATCTCGAGACATCGAAACAACACTCGAATACCTTCAAGGCAATGCTGGGGCACGGACCTTCTTTTGAAGATGCACCATCCCTTCTCGACCTACAGGATCAAGCAACGAATTTGGCCGATGCTGCGGACATCTCATCCGCAAGAACGGCGTTTCTTACCCTGTCTGAAGACCTATCAGAAATGATCGAACATGTAGGGACAACCAAGACGCAAAACATCTACAAGATGAGCTGCCCAATGGCCTTCGATGGTAAAGGCGGAGCATGGCTGCAGAACAATGAAAAATTGGTTAACCCCTATTTCGGAGCAATGATGCTCCATTGCGGAACCGTGGATGCCCAGCTGGCCAAAGCCAGTTCCAAAGAAGGCCATGACGAACACAAAGAATGAACCTCCCCGAAGCAAACATTGGGGTATCTGAATTGAAAATCACAAGCCGTTTCGAGGAATGGAATGATGACACCTACAAATTCAATTCCAACCATCTTTCCCATTCTTTTCAAAGACTGAGCGAACATCCTCAGTATGGGTGATGTCACTGCGTTCGGTACTATTCGGCAGCAAGCTACCTCCTACACCTCGTATCGCTTATCTATATGTAAGCGGTAGCTTGCTGCCGATCTCCGCGATTTCAAACTTTCACTTCGGTAGAGATCTGAGTCTCAATCATAACAATCTTATTTTGCCACACATGAAGACGCCAAACGAGAAGGACGAACCTTCTTCCTGTCACGAATCAGGAGAGCCATCCGCAGAATCTGAACATGCGTGCTGCCATCACGGGCACGACCATCACGAGAAAACAATCGATACGGCTTCTGCATCCGCAAAGTACTTTTGCCCTATGTGTGCGGGGGTGGAATCGGACAAACCCGGAGACTGCCCCAAATGTGGTATGCGCCTAGAGCGTAATCCGGCTTACCGGGAAACCGCCAAAACCATCTACACCTGCCCAATGCACCCGGAAGTGCAGCAGGATCATCCCGGCCAATGTCCCAAATGCGGGATGAATCTGGAGCCGATGTCACCGGTGGATTCGGAGGACGAAGAAAACAAGGAGATCCGTTCACTCGCCATCAAGTTCTGGTTCGGGCTCGCCCTGACCATTCCGGTATTTCTCCTCGCATTCGGAAGCATGTTGCCTGGGATATCTCTGGAGAAGCTTATCCCGCGCTCCTTCGGAAAATGGATAGAATTTATACTGGCAACGCCGGTCGTATTTTGGGCGGGTGGCATGTTTTTCGCCCGAGGCTGGCGATCCATCGTCAACCGCAGCCCGAACATGTTTACACTCATTATGCTTGGAGTGGGTGCCGCCTGGGGTTTCAGCGCAGTTGCGGTTGTCTTTCCCGAAATATTTCCGGAGTCATTCAGAATGCACGGTGAAGTGGGGCTCTATTTCGAAGCCGCGGCAGTCATCACCGTATTGGTTCTCCTGGGACAATGGTTGGAAGCACGGGCCCGTAGCAGCACCAACAAAGCTATAACGAATTTACTCAACCTCGCGGCGAAAACGGCTCACCGGATTGTCGATGGAAAAGAAGAGGATGTTCCCCTGGAAGACCTGGTCAAGGGCGATAGCGTCAGGGTCAAGCCTGGTGAAAAAGTGCCGATCGATGGCTCCATTATTGAAGGCCGCAGCACTATCGACGAATCCATGATAACCGGAGAACCCATCCCGGTTAAGAAATCAATCGGTGACAAAGTAATTGGTGCCACGATCAATCAAACAGGAAGTTTCACCATGAAAGTGGAAGCCACCGGATCGGAAACAATGCTATCACAGATCGTGCATAGCGTGTCAGAGGCCCAACGCAGCCGCGCACCGATCCAGAAACTGGCGGATAAAGTTTCGGCCTATTTTGTTCCGGCAGTTGTTATAACTTCCCTGGTGACTTTTACCATTTGGGCGTTCTGGGGACCTGCCCCGGCATTGGCCTACGCCATTGTGAATGCGGTGGCTGTAATAATAATCGCCTGTCCTTGTGCCTTGGGATTGGCCACACCCATGTCGATCATGGTGGGAGTGGGAAAAGGAGCTCAACAAGGCATACTCGTTAAGAATGCGGAAGCGATTGAGAGGACTGAAAAAGTCACCCACCTCATCACCGACAAAACGGGCACCCTGACGGAAGGCCGACCCAGGGTCGTTGAAATCCTTCCGGCCGAAGGGGTCAGTCTGGATGAGGTTCTCATCCTCGCGGCGGCAGTCGAACAACACTCCGAACATCCGCTGGCCAGGGCAGTCTTGGAAAAGGCAAAATCAGAAGGGCTGGAAGTGTCCCAGGCTGATGAATTCGAAAGTTCCACCGGAGGCGGTGTGACAGCCACAATCGGAAGCGATCAGATACAGGTTGGAAAGTTAGATTTTCTGCTGGAATCGGGGATGAAAAATAAAACCACCCTGGCCGACCAGGCTGCCACTTTGCAGGCCAAAGCAAACACGGTGATTTGGGTCGCACGTAACCATCTCATCATTGGCATTATCGCCATTGCCGATCCGATCAAGTCCAGTTCGCTCAAGGCCATCCAATCCCTGCATGCGATGGGAATCACCGTGATCATGTGCACGGGAGACAATCAAGCTACCGCCGAGGCGGTCGCAAAGGAGCTGGGCATAAACAAGGTCCACGCCGGAGTCTCCCCGGCTGACAAGCAGCGCATCGTGATGGAATTGAAAGCCCAAGGCCATCGAGTGGCCATGGCCGGAGACGGCATCAACGACGCCCCGGCCCTAGCCGCTTCAGACGTGGGAATCGCCATGGGCACCGGAACGGATGTGGCCATTGAGAGCGCGGGAATCACACTCGTGAAAGGGGATTTGCGGGGCATCGTTTCCGCATTGCAGCTGAGTCGGGCGGTGATGCGCAACATCCGGCAAAACCTGTTCTTCGCATTTGTTTATAACACCGCCGGTATTCCCCTGGCCGCCGGCATCCTCTATCCGTTTTTTGGAATTCTTTTAAGCCCGATGATCGCCGGAGCCGCCATGTCGTTCAGTTCGGTATCCGTCATTGCCAACGCTCTGAGACTCCGGAAAACTCAACTTAATTGAATCAACCAAATTTAAGTGCATGAAGAAAGTGGCCCAATTGCTCCTCCTTGGAATCTCGCTTCTCGGTGTGCTCCATTCGACCGTTGATGCCGAAACCAACGTCAAATTGTTAAAAACCCCAAACGATGGCATTCAACCGAAGGTAGTGGTGGATGCTTCCGGAACCGTTCATCTCGTGTACTACAAAGGGGACGCGCAATCCGGGAACCTCTATTACGTGCGAAAAGATTCCGGCGGAGATTTCGCTTCCCCACTCCGAATAAATTCCGTGCCGGACAGTTCGGTTGCCATGGGGACCATCCGGGGTGCGCAATTTGCGGTGGACAAGCATAAACGCATTCATGTGGTCTGGAACGGATCAAAAAATACTCAGCCTGAAAACCACCATGGCCCACCCATGTTCTATGCGCGTTTGAAAGAAGACGGTTCAGGATTTGAAGAACAACGGATCATTAGCGGTGATTGGTCGGTCGATGGAGGTGGAGCGGTCGCGGTAGATGCTTCGGGTCGCGTTTTCATATTCTGGCACTCGGGAGAAGAAGGTGCCGGGGACGCCAATCGCAGCATATTCTCCAGAATATCCAGGGATCAAGGAACCAGCTTTGGTCGCGAAAGGGTGATCAGTCCGGAAGGGACTGGTGTTTGCGGTTGTTGCGCCATGCAAGCCACCGTGGACCATCAAGATAACCTGTATGTTGTTTATCGTGCCGCACGAGAAGGGAAACAAAGGGATATCAATCTTCTGGTCTCCCAAGACGGCGGAGAACATTTCAGTGACAAGATTTTGGACAAGTGGACCCTGGAGGCCTGTCCCATGAGCAGCATGTCTTTTCATGAGACCAACAAAAGCATGCTTGTCGGATGGGAGACAGAACAGCAGGTCCGTTTTTCGCCTATTGATTTAGACAACTTGGGGACTGGAGAAGTTAAGACCCCATCGGATAAAGCCAAAAGCATGAAACATCCGGTTTTCGCCAGCTCCCCTGAAGGAGATTATATATTTGCCTGGGCGGAAGGCACCGGTTGGAAACAGGGAGGGACTGTCGCCTGGCAACCATTCGATTCTTCGGGGAAGCCAGCTGGAAGCTTAAATCGTTCAAGTGCCGAAGTACCTATGTGGAGCTTTTTGGCGGCGTACTACGATCAGTCCGAGGACACGTTCATAATCCTTCACTAAGCTTTTTTTGTTAAGGACCTTAATCAGCAATGATCCTAAAAACCACAGTTGTATGGGACAAGCGGCCTGACCGGTCTTCGCAAAGTGGCAAAGATTTTTAACGAAGGATCGAGACGCAAGCCGGAATGGATATTGTTTCAGGTCAATCCGGAAACAAAGAAAAACAGCAAAAAAACAAAACCTGAAGAGTCAGAAGATGCGTAACCTGCTGATGTTCAATTTTATTTTTTTGTTTCGTTCGTATGGATTAAACAAAACTTTCCAGCCAATTACCTGCCATTCTGGGCCTGAGCTTTATCCGATTCTTATTTGATGGTTATTTGATGAACCGCCTTTTCCGGGTGACTACTGTCACTGCTCGCCAGGCTCAAACCCTTGATTTCACTGATAATTCTCTCCGGATTTCTTATTTGATGGTTATTTGATCGAAGTCCGTTTCACCTCCCATATTTCCCGCAAGTTCCACCATGGCCCGATCCACTTCCGAACACTACGAACTCTCCGAAAACGAGAAGCGCGACCTCATCAAGCTCATCGAACAGGGTAAACCTCTCCCGGAGAAATACCGCTTCCTCCTCTTCGACGACAAACGCGAGGTCGAGCTTGTCTGGAACGGGAAGTCCCGCGAGGTCTGCACCGCCATCCTGCCTTTCCAGTCGCTTGAGCACATCGACGAACCACGCAAAGAAAAAGGGGACGAGGGGGAACTTGGACTCGGTCTTGGCGGACGGCAGATCAAGGGGTGGACCAACAAACTCATCTGGGGTGACAATAAGCTCATACTCTCTTCCCTCAAAAGCGGCGCCCTCCGTCGACAGATTGAAGATGCGGGTGGGCTGAAGCTCATTTATATCGACCCGCCCTTCGATGTCGGCGCCGATTTCAGCATGGATATCGAGATTGGCGGCGAGACTTTCCACAAAGAACCGAACCTTCTCGAACAAATCGCCTACCGTGACACTTGGGGGCGCGGCGCGGATTCCTTCATAGCCATGATTTATGAGAGGTTGATCCTCATGCGCGATTTGATGCACAAGGACGGCAGTATCTATGTGCATTGCGATTGGCGGGTGAACTCCTTTTTGCGAACCGTGATGAACGAAGTTTTCGGGCCGAATCAGTTTCAAAGCGAAATCATCTGGAAAAGAAAAGACTCAAATCGGGCGGGCACAACTCTCGCTGTAGTCACTGACACGATCCTGTTTTACAGCAAAGGTGATAGCCCCGTTTGGAATCAGCTTTATCTCGAATACTCCGAGGAACGAATCGAGAAGGCGTATTCAAACGTGGATGAATTGGGGCGCAATTACGCGCTGGCAGATTTGATGGCTCCTGGGGAACGAAAGGGAACTAAAGCAGACTACGAATGGAACGGTGTTCGCGCAAGAGCCGGTCGCCACTGGGCATACACACTTGAAAAGATGCTGGAGCTTGAAAAGGAGGGCCGCATTTTTTGGAACTCGGCTGGTGTTCCAAAGCTCAAGATGTTTCTCGATGAGTCCAAGGGCGTTCCTCTTCCAAATTTGTGGACAGACATTGCGATGATTAAAGGTGGGTTGGAGGCGGCGAATTACCCCACACAGAAACCGGAGCAACTTCTCGATCGCATCATCAAACTCAGTAGCAACGAAGGTGATTTAGTGGCGGACTTTTTCTGCGGCAGCGGCACGTCCGCCGCCGTAGCCGAAAAGCTTGGGCGCAAATGGATCGCCACCGACCTCGGCAAGTTCGGCATCCACACCACGCGCAAGCGGCTCATCCAGGTCCAGCGCGATTTGAAGTCCACAAACAAACCTTTCCGCGCTTTTGAAGTGCTCAATCTCGGCCGTTATGAACGGCAGGCCTACCTTAACGTCGGCTCGCGCCTTAGCGGCAAAAAGAAGGAGCAGGCCCTTGCCAGAAAGGAAGAGGAGTTTCGCGATCTCATCCTGAAAGCGTACCGCGCCGAGGGCTTGTCGGATCGGGCCTTTTTCCATGGCAAAAGTGGCAACCGCCTCGTCGTCGTGGGCCCCATAAACCAGCCGGTGGGCCGTTTGTTTGTGGAGGAGGTCATCACCGAATGCCGCAAGCGCGGTGCTTCCCGCGTGGACATCCTCGCGTTCGAGTTTGAAATGGGGCTTTCCCCCGCCGTATTGGATGAGGCGAGGCAGAAAGGTATCGACATCGCGCCGAAGACCATTCCGCCGGAAGTTTTCGACAAGCGCGCCGTCGACAAAGGCCAGGTGCGTTTTGCCGACGTGGCCTACGTCGAGGCCACCCCAGATACTACTCGAAGGACCCGCTCACACTCGCCGTGGAGTTGACCGACTTTTCCGTCCACTACTCCCAGGGTTTGGTGGATAGCATCACCGCCGAAATGAAGGCCGGGAAAAGTGAAGTAGCCTGCGATGCGGGCCAGCTGGTAAAAATCAGCAAGGACAAAAATGGCATAGTCACCCGCGAGGTTCTTACCAAAAATTGGACCGACTGGGTGGATTACTGGGCGGTGGATTTTAACTACGAAAGCCGCAAGGAGATCATCAAGATGGCCAAGCGCATGGGGGTGGATGGTGAGTTGCCCGGCGTGATCATGGCCGACGAAGAGTTTATCGACTTCGAGGAACGCTGGACAGGCGCCTACATCTTCGAAAACGAATGGCAGAGCTTCCGCACCCGCAAGGATAGGGACCTGGATCTCAAAACAGCCAGCCACACCTATGAAAAACCAGGCCGCTACATCATCGCTGTAAAAGTCATCGACATCTTCGGCAACGACACCATGACCCTGGTACCGGTCACTGCGGGTTGATCCGCAATAGGGAAGGCGAAAACCAATTCAATTCTTTGTTATGAATCGAGCGGAATTTTTCAACAAACTAAACGCCAAGCTTAGAAATCCATACTGGTCCTGGTGTTCGCTCCACCCAGATCGTAGGTTTGCCGTTTTCACCCTATGGGCGGACCTAATAGTTGAGAATAAAACCACTCTCACTTCGGATGATACCGAAGTTCTTAACCGGCTTGGAGGACAAGAACAGGAACGAGTCATTGACTATGTTATCGAGCACAATATCCCGGCTTTCGGTGTTATATGCCATGCCAAGGACGTGAATGCCGATCCAAGAAAAATTGATCACTTCGAAAGCGAATATCTGAATCGGCTCACGGTCACCCGGGAAAATGGTAGAGGTGTTGTAACTCACCAGAAACGTATCCATGTGTTGGATGTGATAGCCTTGGGTAAGACTGACCGTTCTGAATCTGTGTTCGATGATTTAGGTCAAAACGTGCCTGAAGGCCATCAAACTCCTGATAGAGCCACTCAGGTTGTTAGCACTATCAAGCGGGATCCCAAAGTTAGAGAGTTTGTTTTAATGCGTGCAAAAGGTTCCTGCGAATATTGCGGGTGTGAGGGGTTCTTAATGATCAATGGGAATCGGTATGTCGAAGCCCACCATATTATTGCATTGGGCAACAATGGACCAGACACCACAGATAACGTAATTGCCCTTTGTCCCATGCACCACCGACAAGCTCATTTCGGAGCAGATGCTGAAAAGTTGGAATCCAAATTCATGCTAGTTTTGAAATCTAAAACAGGAAATAATGCGGGTCGGTCTGATTATTCCTGAGTTTAGATTGCCGGAGAGTGTCATCCTTTGAGTTTGGTATACCACTTTTCCTTTATTTGGGCTTTCGAATTTTCGCCAAGGCTAGGTTGATGATTTTAACATTCCCCGGACTCTGCCTACCAGTCGGGATTCGATTTTGAGCGGTCATTTCAACTACAAAAAGTACAGTCTCCGTGTGACATTAACACTCCCTCTTCCAGCCACACAATCCCTCTAAATGAACGCACTCGAAGAGGAGTATCATTACTACATTCGCCGCTATGCCAGCACCGTCGAAGCCAGGGGCGAGATAGAACACGAATTGATAAGCCTCACCGCAAAGGTGCCGTTTGATGACCGCTTCAACCAGAGCGCAAAGCTCGAAGACCTGTCACCCCGTTTGATGAGTGAATTCCTGCGCGAAGTGGGCAGTGAGCTTGCCGACGAGGCACATGAGCTGTCGATTGAAGCCCTGGGCCGCCAGTTGAATATCGTGGGCGGACCTGCCGAAAGTCCGGTGCCGTTGAATGTGGGACTGTTGTTTTTCAACGAAGAGCCGAGGCGTTTCTTTCCCGCCACCCAGATAGATGTGGTCTATTTTCCGGAGGGGCCGGGCGGCGACCAGTTTGAAGAGAAGATCTTCGCGGGACCGCTGGCGCAAATCACCCGCGATGCGATTTCATTCATCCAGCGCAACTACCTGAAGGAAACGGTGATCAAGCACCCGGATCGTCCGGAAGCGGAACGGCTTTGGAATTTTCCCCTGGCCGCCATCGAGGAGGCGGTGGTCAATGCGGTGTACCACAGGTCTTACGAAATCCGCGAACCGGTCGAGGTGCGGATAACGGGGGAGGATCTGGTGGTATTGAGTTTCCCTGGCCCGGACCGGTCGATCAAACTGTCCGATCTGCGCAAGGGCCGGGCCGTAAGCCGCCGCTACCGCAACCGCCGCATAGGTGACTTCCTTAAAGAGCTGGACCTTACCGAAGGCCGTTCCACCGGAATCTCCAAAATAATCAAAACCATGGCCGCCAATGGCTCGCCCCCTCCCGAATTTGAGTCCGACGATGACCGCAGCCACTTCCTGATCCGCCTGCCGGTTCATGAAAAGGTGGCAGAGATTGAGGCAGAGGCGGAGAAAAACGTCGGTGAAAAGGTCGGTGAAACGTCGGGGAAAAAGGTGGGTGAAAAGGATAGTACTAGGGAAGAAACTAGGGAAGAAACGGGAAAAGGTTCGGAGAAAAGTTCGGAGAAAACTGAAAAAGGTTCGGAGAAAAGTTCGGAGAAAATTATACGTCTTCTTAGCGAGAATGGAGAATTGAGTGCAATGGATATCTCAATAATGATTGGAATCACAGCCCGCGCGGTTGAGAAGAATCTTGCGAAATTACAAAAATCAGGACGACTTCGCAGAGTGGGTCCTGATAAAGGCGGGCACTGGGAGGTCATTGAAAAGGCATGAGTAATAAAGGCACATCCGCGCAGATCCGGCTCGACGAGCGCAACCACGTCGAGAAACCACTGCATCGCGGTGTGCCAGTTCAAGGTGCGCATCCCGGGAACGCTGAGCCCCAGCTCGGCAGTCTATCATGTAAAGCCAAGCTGGGGCTTGGCGTTCCCAGGGGATCCACATTTTAACCATGCCCAACGAAATCATTTTCTATAAGACGCCGAGCGGTGAGCAACGGATCGAAGTTGTTTACCGCGATGAAAACTTCTGGATGACGCAGAAGGCGCTGGCTGAGTTATTTGGTGTGAAGCGACCCGCGATCACCAAACATCTGGGCAATATTTTCAGCTCAAAAGAACTGGTTGAGAAATCAGTATGTTCCATTTTGGAACATACTGCCGAAGACGGCAAAACATACGAAACCATCCATGAATCGGCCGATGCGGATAAGCCCCATATGGGTTTGATTACCTGGAAAGGCTCGCCGAAGGGTAAGGTTTTAAAATCGGATGTTACGGTGGCGAAGAACTATCTGAACGAACAGAATCTTCGGGAATTGAACCGGATTGTATCGGCGTACCTGGATCTTGCGGAAAATCGAGCCGAGCGGCAGATGACTATGAATATGGCGGACTGGTCCCGCTTTCTGAACAGCTTTCTGGAGTTATCGAGTTATCCCATACTTGAAGACAAAGGAAAGGTGAGTGCGTTGGAAGCCAAGCTCAAAGCCGAGGCTGAGTTCGAAGTTTTCCGTGAAACGCAGGACCGGGAATACATTTCGGACTTTGATCGCGAGGTGAAACGTCTCAAAGGAATGGATGAAGAACAAAACTGACATACCCTGGGAACGCCGAGCCCCAGCTCGGCCTTATTCACCACAGTGCCAAGCTGGGGCTTGGCGCTCCCGGAAACGAATCATCAAAACCATGGCCGCCAATGGCGGACATTGGGAGGTGATTGAAACATAATGAGCAGGAAAAACACATCCGCGCAGATCCGGCTCGACGAGCGCAACCATGTCGAGAAACCACTTCTTGATCAGCTGGCAGCCCTTGACTGGGAGATCATCGATCTGGAAATGAAGCAGCAGCCAGCTGAGAGCCATCGTACGAATTTCACCGAGGTGGTCATGTTGCCTGTTTTACGGGAACAACTGAAAGTGATCCAGCCCTGGCTGGAAGACGACCAGGTCGAGGAAGTGATCAAGCAACTGACGGCCAGTTTTCCCAGTGGCAACCTGCTACAGAACAACCAGCATGTCTTTCGCCTTTTGCTGGAAGGTACGAGTGTGTCGGAGAATCGCCAAAGCGGCGAAAAAAGCCCGACGGTAAGATTCATTGATTTCAAGCAACGGCAGAACAACCGCTTCATCGCGGTGTGCCAGTTCAAGGTGCGCATCCTGGGAACGGAGCACCACATAATCCCGGACATCGTGCTCTTTCTCAATGGCCTGCCGGTGGTGGTCATCGAGTGCAAATCACCGAAGGCGAAGGAACCCATTGCGGAAGCCATCGACCAGCTCATGCGCTACAGTGAACAACGGGGAGACAAAGGCGAAGGCAGTGCGCCGTTGTTTTATTTCAACCACTTCATTGTGTCGACCTGCCGGCAACAGGCGAAGTTTGGAACGATCACCACCCATAACGAAAAGCATTTCTACCGCTGGTCGGATCCCTTTCCCCGCTCCATCGATGAGCTGGAGCACGGCACCAGCAGCCCCAATGATCAACAGCGTCTCGTGGCGGGGATGCTGGACCACAATAATCTATTGGACCTTCTTTTGTCGTTCACCCTGTTCGGCACCAATGACAAGGGGGAACTGATCAAGATGGTCGGACGTTACCAGCAATTTCGCGCGGTTAAACTGGCGGTGAAGCGATTGCTGGATGGCAAGAATCCACGTAAGCGCAGCGGCATCGTCTGGCACACGCAGGGTTCCGGTAAATCGCTGACCATGATGTTTATGGTGCGGGAGATGTATCGCCACGCGTCCCTCTCGAAATGGAAGGTTGTTTTCGTAACGGACCGGACGCAACTGGAGGATCAGCTGAGCGAAACGAGCCAGAGTATCGGGTTCACCGTCAAGGTCGCCAACAGCATCAGGAAGCTCAAGGAGCTGCTGGCCAGTGACACCTCGGATCTGGTGATGGCGATGATTCATAAATTTCGCGAAGCGGATCTGACAGAAATCTTTCCCGAATTGAATACCAGCCCGCACATACTGGTAATGACAGACGAGGCGCACCGCTCGCAGTATTCCAAGCTGGCAGCCAATCTGGACAAGGCGATTCCCAATGCTTCGCGTATCGGGTACACCGGGACACCCATCGATAAAACAGAACGGGTATTCGGTGACTACATCGATAAATACACCATGCGCCAGGCAATCGATGACGGAGTGACGTTGGAGATCGTCTACGAGGGACGTACCCACAATGCCGAGGTAAGCGACAAGGCGGGAATGGATGCCCGGTTCGAGGATGTTTTCAGTGAATACAAACTGAATGAGCGCCTGGAAATTCTTGGTTACGGTTCACGCCGGGCTTATCTCGAAGCTGAACCGACCATTGAGGCCAAAGCCAAGGATATGGTGGAGCACTATCTCACCCACGTCTTTCCCAACGGCTACAAGGCGCAGATTGTGGCGACATCGCGTGAAGCCGCTGTGCGTTACAAGAAGCCTATCGATTCGGCTCTGGCTGATGCGATTGTCAAAATGGAAATCGCCAGTCCTGGGAGCCAAGAGTTGCAGACTTTGAAGAAGCTTAAAACGGATGTGGTTATTTCCGGGAAGCATAATGATAAGCTGCATATCAAGGCATATACTGATTCATCGAAGCAGAAGAATACGATCAAAAGCTTCAAGCTCGCTTTCGGAAGTGAGGACGAGGGAGTGAATGGCGACATGGGTATAGTCATCGTCAACAACATGTTGCTGACGGGCTTCGACGCACCGGTGGAGCAAGTAATGTATCTCGATAAAGTGATCGTCGCGCACGGACTGCTTCAGGCAATCGCTCGTGTGAACCGGGTCAGCGGTGAAACCAAAGACAAAGGGTTTGTCGTCGATTATGTAGGCGTTGGGCACCACCTCAAAAAAGCACTCGATAACTACGATGAGCGCGAGCAAAAGGAAGTCACCGCCGCCCTGAGTTTTCCAGAGGAAGAATTGCGAGAGCTCAAAGCCAGTCATGATGCGATCATTGTCCTGCTTGAACAAAATGGGCTGACAGACCTGACGGACCACGATGCTTTCTACGACATTTTCTACGACGAGGATTTGCGTTTTGAATTCATGAGCCTCTTCAAGCAATTTACCAAAAATCTGAATCTGGTTTATCCGGCCAAAGAGGCTTTGAATTTCACAGCTGACTACAATGCGCTGACGGAAATCAACGTCTTGGCGGCAAAGCATTTTCGCGACGCGCGCTTGAGTATGAAAGGAATACCTCCCAAGCTGCGCAGTATAACGGACGCGTTCCTGGTGTCACGGGGCATAGATGTGAAAGTCGAACCCATCTCAATTCTGGATGACGATTTCCAGAAGGAAGTGAAGAAGCACAAGCGAATCAAAACCTGTGCTGCGGAGATTGAACACGCCGTGCGCCATCATATCGATGTTGAACTCATGGACGACCCGCAGCTCCAGGCATCCTTTGCCGAAGCGTTGCGATTAATATTCGTGGAGTTCGCCGACAACTGGAATAAGATCTACGAAGAACTGGAAAAGCTGCGTCAACGAATAGTGAACGCTGGAAAAGAACCGGCCTACGGGTTACACCGTAAAAAGCAGCTACCTATTTACCGTATACTTAAACAGGAGATTTTTGGAGTAGATCCCCTGGATGCAGATAACCAGGCGGTGGCTGAAGGCAAAGGTAATTATGGAATGAATGGAGAAGAGAAAATCAGCCAGCTCGTCGCACTGACCCTCAACGTCTATGGCGAAATCGAACGCGAACTGAAACTAACCGGTTTCTGGGAAAGTATTCCCGCACGCAACAAACTAATCGAAGTCCTTCAAAAAATTCTGCTCCAGCCAGAGTTTTCCAAACTTCCGCAAATCGTGCAGAATCGAAAGCATATCATCAGCCGCCTGATGGAAATCGCTGAGAAGAACAATGATACCATTCTTTACGCTAGCTGATGAATATCAGTTATGAAGTCGTCCGCTCTCCCAGGCGGAAAAAGTTGAGTATCACCGTAGAACGGGATCGATCGATAATCGTCCATGCACCGAATGAAGCGACTGATGCTTCGATACGTCAGGCTGTGGAAAGTAAACGACAGTGGCTGTTTGAAAAAGTTAACCACGTCCAGAAGTATCAGGATCGCCCGCACGCTCCAGGCAAAGAAATAGCCAACGGTGAGTCCATTTTGTATCTCGGAAGTACTTACCAGATAGAGTTGGTCAAAGATAAGTTTTCCGGCATTCAACTTCTGGATAAGTTATTATTACCTGCGGCATACCAATCCAATGGGGGCGTTTTTTTGCGGAAATGGTATTTAAAGGAGGCAAATGCAAAGATACTTCCAAGAGTAATTAAACATGCCAAAGAGCTCGGTGTTACTTTCTCGGATGCCAAGATAGTGGATAATAGTTATCGCTGGGGTTCGTGCACGACGAAAGACAATGTGACTTTTAATTGGCGACTGATAAAAGCGCCCATGTTCGTAGTGGATTATATCATCATCCACGAATTGGCCCATTTACTGGAAACCAATCATACTCCGCGTTTCTGGAACATTGTTAGAGCCAAATCACCCAAAGCAGAAAAAGCGAAAACCTGGTTGAAAGAGCACGGGCACCTTTTGGAGGAAGAGATATAGGTCGAACATTTTCATTTTGTCATGGAAGGAGCAGAGTCACTCTATGAATCAAGTAGGGTCATGGAATTCGCATGCCCTGGAAATAACGAATGATACCACAGTCTGCGATTGACGTTTTTACTCCCATTTCGAGTTTGCCACCTCATGATAGAATTGCTCTCGACGGAGAGTAGTCGCCCGCAATAGCTTATGCCTTCACCCCACCCAATCACTTGGACAATCATTCTCAAACTACCCCGGACGCGTTAATTATTGGCGCTGGCCCTTCGGGTGCTGTTGCCGCCAAAAGGTTTGCCGAAGCGGGAATGAGTGTCGTGGTTTTGGAACAGGGAGATTGGCCGGACTACTCGAAAGCCCGTGCGAATTCTGCGGATTTCGAACTGACCATGGGAAGTTATTGGTCGGCCAATCCAAACCGTCGTCAGGCACCGGCTGACTATCCCATTGATGATTCCGACTCGGACATATCGGCCGTGCTTTATAACGCTGTCGGTGGGGGGACGGTTATCTACGCAGCCCATTGGCAACGCAACATGCCCTCCGATTTTCGGGTTCGATCTCTCGATGGAATTGCCGATGACTGGCCGCTAACTTACGAAGAGCTACAGCCATTTTATGAACGAGTTGAAGTGGATTTTGGGATATCCGGCCTCGAAGGAGACACAGCGTTTCCACCGGGCAAGGGACCGCCACTACCGCCAGCTCCTTTGGGTCCAATGGGCAAACGGGTCGCGCAGGCACATAACCGTCTCGGCTGGCATTGGTGGCCCGCACCCAATGCAATCGCCACGCGTCCCTATGGACCACTTAATGCATGTACCCAACGCGCGACTTGCATGTGGGGTTGTGTTGAAGGCGCAAAATCGACGGTAGACATTACCCATTGGCCACAAAATGAGAAACTCGGTGTGCGCCTCATCACGGGCGCGCGAGTTAAACGACTGGAAACCAATAGCAATGGCCTGGTAACCGGCGCGCATTATGTGGACCGGGAGGGGAAAGCGTTTTTTCAAAAGGCGGGAGTAACCGTCGTATGTGCCAACGGAATTGGAACACCACGTCTGCTGCAACTATCGGCAAATTCAAAATTCCCAGACGGCCTCGCAAACTCATCGGGTTTGGTGGGGCGGCGGTTAATGATGCACCCATTTGGAACGGTGGTTGGTTTGTTCGAGGAGGACTTGGGAAGCTCGCACGGATTCTGGGGACAAAACCTGCACTCCCTCGAATTTTACGAAACTGACGCTGATCGTGGATTCGTTCGAGGGGCAAAGTGGGGACTCCAACCCACCGGCGGGCCACTCTCGATGACACGCGCTTACCCGTGGGGAGCCGAGAACTCCATCTGGGGTGATTCTTTTCATCGGGATCTCCAACACCGCCTGAACCATTCCGCTATGTGGGGCATTATAGCAGAAGACTTGCCGGAAGAGGAGAACCGCGTCGTTCTGGATCCGGTCTTGACGGATAGCGACGGGATACCGGCTCCGAAAATCATATACCGCATGTCGGAAAACTCCGAACGTTTGATGCAGTTTCATTTGAAACGGGCCAAGGAATCGCTCGAAGCCGCCGGAGCCAGCGAAACAGTGGTTGCACCTTTAATAAGGGAGACCGGTTGGCACCTGCTCGGCACTGCGAAAATGGGCAGTGACCCAGGCAACTCTGTCGTCGATCCCTGGGGCCGGTGCCACGATATCCCCAACCTCTTTATTTTCGACGGCAGCACCTGGCCCACATCGAGCGGCATGAATCCGACGGCCACCATTGCGGCGATGGCTTTGCGCTGTGCTGAACACCTCGTTGAACAACGTCACCACCAACACGTACCGTCATGAGTTTCGAAAGTAAGGATCGCGAATTACTAGCAGCGCTCGCCGATGTGTTGATCCCAGCCGGTGATGGTTTCCCATCGGCCAGCCAGGCAGGAGTAGCCCATAAACTCCTGGACACAGTAATCGAAAGCCGCCCGGATCTAGTTAAAGGTCTCCAAGCTATTTTGAAAGCTGCAGTGGGTAGAAATCCGGTGGAATTCATGAATGAGCTGCGCGCGAACGATGAAGCTGCCTACGGGATTCTAACCGAGTTGGTGCCTGGAGCTTATTTTCTCAATGAGCAGGTTCGCGCACGTTTGAAATATGATGGCCAATCGCCGCGTCCCATTGATCCCCGCGCTGACTGCCTGGACGATAATCTCCTGCAAAGTGTGATTGACCGTGGCCCTGTATTTCGCCCTACGCCGACTGGTCAGGAATAAATTGTGTTGAAACAAAGTCCTTGCACCCTGACTGAATCCGGTTCTTGTACCAACGCTTGTTCTATAACATAATCCAATAATAGCTTACCCAGGGAACGCTGTGAGAATCAGCGACAGTCGCGCTACGGTAACAGGCCACAAGCTTGAAGTCCGAACACTGGAAGCAAAATGCACCAAGGCTTGTCGCAGAAACAAGTGGATGCTTCCAAGGCTACTCAATTGAGTAGCGACTGAAATTTCAGTGCTGGAGTCACTTAACCTGTTTCTGCGTCTGGCAGTAACATACATGACACCAGCAATACTAAATAAAAATAAAACCAGATGTTTCGCCGCTGTAGTTGCGACCCTCCTTTCTCTGGCATCTCCTGCGCGATCACAGGACGATAAATTAGAGAATGATGTGTACGATCTGAACGAATTGGTCATTGTGGCCAATAGATCAGAAGCCCGGCTCAACCAAATCGGAAGCTCCGTCGAAATACTCGATAACTACGATATAACCAAATCCGAACAATCCTTCCTCTTGGATAGCCTACGCTACGTACCGGGGTTTTACCTACGCAACAACGGAAGTCCCGGCGGCGCCTTTGGCATCACCACACGGGGACTAAACGCCAATACCCCTACGGTTCTCATTAATGGAGTTGAGGTAGACAATCCAGCTACCGGACAGATCGTCAACTTTGGAAGTCTGTTTGGTGACAACGTCACGCGTGTTGAGATTTTAAAAGGCCCGCAAAGTTCGCTCTATGGTGCGAATGCACTCGCCGGTGTCATAAGCATTCAAACGGCAGACGGTAAAACGAATCCCGGCAGCCAACTAGGTCTCAGTTACGGCGCTCACGACACCATCAACGGGAACCTGAACACTCGTGGATCGGAAGGAAAATTAAGCTGGGCGTTTAATCTGAGTCACTACGAGCACCAATTCTCGGTTCAGGATCCGAGCTTCGGTCCTGAATGGGCGGATGCTGATCGATATGAAAACACACAGGCGTCCATGAAGTTGGACTACGAGATCGACGAATCCACCTCGATTAACTTTATGGCCTATTGGTTTGATACTTTGTCGGAGTTTGATCCAGGCGATCCCAATTCACTGTTTGGGGCACCCGAGTTCGTCAACTTCTCCGAGACGACCCAGTTCTTCTCGCGTGTAGGAGGTGAGTTTCAATTGAATGAAACGTGGGATAGCTCTGCAGGGATCGCCTTTAACAACGCAGAGTCTGCCAGTGTCATCGGAGGCCGCTTTCCCAATGACGGAAAGCGCTATACCTATGATTGGAAAAACACGTTCCGTGCGACATCCAACTGGACGTTGGTTGGAGGATTGGAATACGAGGAAGAATACAATGACTCCGGGGACGGTAACCGGACCAACGGCTCCATCTTTCTGGAGAATATCATCGCAGCGACCGAAGTGCTCGACTGGACCCTGGGTGGTCGACACGACGACAACAGCGTTTACGGAGAAGAAAACACTTGGCGAACGACGTTTAGTTATCAGCTAAAGGAATTGCGCGGACGCATAAGAGGATCCTACGGCACATCCTTTCAAGCACCCTCCTTCTTCCAGTTATTCTCCAGCTTCGGCGATCCTGGGTTAAAGCCGGAATCAGGAGAAGGCTGGGACCTGGCCTACGAACAAGCACTCGTCGACGGGAAGGTTTATTTTAGCACCACGCTCTTCGGCAACGACGTGAAGGATAAAATCATATTCAGTTTCAACTCCTTCACCTATGCGAACGAGGATTTTTATGAAAGTAAGGGCATTGAAAATGCGCTTCGCTTTCAAGTTCGCAACAATGCGACAGCAACCTTGGCTTATACCTACAGCGACGCCAATTACGGAGACGGACAGGAAGCGGAAAGGGTCCCACGCAGTATTGTATCGATGGGATATGATTTCCAACCGGTGGATAAACTGAACCTGAGCACAACAGCACTTTTAGTTAGCAGCCAATACAGTACCCGGTTTTCAACAGAAAAGCAGGATGGCTACATCGTGTTTAATCTTGCCGGTCGTTATGACCTCACTGAGAGCACACAGCTCTGGGCTCGCATCGATAATCTGTTTGATGAAGACTACGAAGAAGTGGAAGGCTTTCAAACGGCAGGATTTTCTATATACGGTGGAGTCAGGTTCAACTTTTGATGATAGGTATTCTAAGATCGTTTATACAATTTTGGATCGTGATCCTCTTTGCGGGGAGCACGGTCTTGCTATATTCATATAATAAGTACGCAGAAAACTTTGAGATCGAAACCTTCGAAACCCACAGACTACTCCACATTAAAAATCCCTGGCGAGGATCGGGCGATACCCGCTACTCCTATGCCCTTGTCGACAAGGGGCGGCCGGTTCCAGAACTTCCTAAGGGAGCTCGGGTTATTCGCACACCGGTAGAACGGATTATTATCATGGCAACGGTCTATCTCGGGCCGATCCAATCCTTGGACATGTATGATCAATTAGTCGGAGCGGCTCACTTGGAACTATCGAATGATCCCTTTCTACAAGGATTGGTTGATAGCGGAAAGGTACAGGCCATACAAAGCGGGGCAAGTCTGGATCTGGAATCCATACTTCTGCTAAGACCTGACCTCATCCTCAGTTTTTCGACAGGCGAATCGCTTTACGATACACATCCCAAATTGGAACGCGCAAATCTACCGGTTGTTCTCACTTCCGGTTACATGGAGGCGGACCCGCTCGCTCGATCTGAGTGGATAAAGGCAATCGCCTCGTTTGTAAATAAGGAGGCACAAGCAGAAATTATTTTTGCGGATATTGCGGACCGTTATGAGAAGCTTAAAGAGCTCACAAGCAAGGTAGTAAACAGACCGACTGTCTTTGCCAATGCACCCTTTGCCGGCGTCTGGCATTTACCTGGTGGACAGAGCTACAACTCCCGTGCGTTTAACGACGCAGGAGCAAGCTACCTCTGGGCAGACGATTCCTCATTGGGGGGAGTTCCGCTGGATTTTGAAGTTATCCTCATAAAAGCTGCCAATGCAGATATCTGGATTAATCCTGGAAGTTACGAAACACTCGATGCTCTCCTCGGCCACGATGAACGCTTCACCGCCTTTCGCGCATTTCGTGAAGCCCAGGTATTCAACAACATTAAGCGTGTTAATAAAAACGGCGGCAACGACATGTGGGAACGCGGTATCAATCATCCCGATGAAGTCCTGGCAGACCTCATCAAGATCTTTCATCCCGAACTATTACCTGAGCATGAGTTTATCTATTACGAGCAATTGAAATAAGTTCGAAGAAAAATGGTTAAACTACGAAAAGCACTGAACTACGCGAAAAACTGGAAGCAGACTCCCTTTGAGAAGAAAATATCAACCACGAATCGACACTAATGAACACGAATAGTAGAACTGAAAAAAGGCAATATATTGAATGGAATTTCGTGTCAATTCGTGTCCATTCGTGGTTAAGGAATCCTTACAAAAACTGTACCTATCTGAGCAATCTGTGGTTAGGTTAAACTTTGGTTGCGGCTTTGCTGCTCTAAGCTTTCTGTGGTTAAATAAAAATGCCTTACCTGACTCAAGCATCACCCCAACGAACTCCACTGATAGTATTCAGCGGACTCGGGTTACTGTTACTTGCTCTGTTTGTCGCAAACGTGTCATTGGGGTCGGTGCTTTTTTCTGTGAAAGATATTTGGGGGGCACTTACCGGGAGCGAATCCGTTGATCCGATTATCAGTCAGATTGTTTTGGATTTTCGTTTACCTCAGGCGTTGACTGCTCTGCTAGCGGGTGCGGCGCTGGCTGTATCCGGATTGTTGATGCAAACTATTTTTCGAAATCCCCTTGCGGATCCCTTCGTGCTCGGCGTGAGCTCCGGCGCCAGCCTTGGTGTGGGAATCGTGTTGCTCGCAGTGGCACCCGCGGGAGTGGCATTGACAGAAAACCTGGGTCTATCCGGTCACGTTCTTGTTGTCGTCGCATCTACGATGGGTTCAGGGGCGGTTCTATTAATTATTCTACTTTTGGCACGACGAATGGATGTCATGTCACTTCTCATTCTTGGCCTCATGATCAGTTATGCCGTTGGGGCTGTGGTCAGTATTCTGATGTTCTTTAGCATGCCAGAGAAACTGCAATCGTTTTTGACCTGGTCGTTCGGGCAATTCGGGAATGTCACCTGGAGCCAGATGCCGGTTTTCATGCCTCTATTAATAATCGGTGGCGGGCTGTGCCTCTTCATTTCAAAACCCCTGGATGCCCTGTTGCTGGGAGAGGAATACGCACAGAGTTTGGGGACGAACGTAAAGAGAATCCGTTATTTAAGTCTGGCGGTTGCATCCGTTCTAGCAGGCACTGTTACCGGCTTTTGCGGGCCCATCGGATTTCTGGGAATTGCGGCACCCCATCTCTGTCGCTTTCTCTTTCAAACCTCCCAACATCGATTGCTGATTCCTTCGACCTTGATCATGGGAGCGTGCCTCGCTTTGGCGGCTGACCTGATCGCCAAAGCGCCTGGATTTGATACGGTCCTACCGTTGAATGCGATTACAGCGCTCTTCGGAGCTCCGGTCATCATTATAGCGTTGGTTAAGCAACGAAACCTCCAGAACTTGTTCGGCAAATGAGTTACGGGACGATGCCCATTCTAGAAACATTCGGATTATCGATCGGGTATGAAAGCCGAAAGGGTGGCAATAGTATCGTGGCAAAGGGGCTCAATCTCTCTCTAAACCGAGGCAAGTTCATTTGTCTTCTCGGTCCCAATGGAGCAGGGAAATCCACCTTGATTCGCACCCTCGCCGGCATTCAGCCCGCCTTGAAAGGTGAGGTTCGACTGTCAGGATCGCCAATCGAGAAAATTGCACCACGCACAAGAGCCAAAACGATAAGCCTTGTACTAACTCAAGCCATGCCACCGGGTATATTCAGTGCCTATTCCATGGTAGCCCTCGGGCGACATCCTCACACCAACTGGAATGGACATTTAACGAGTGAAGATCGGGAGAAGATTGATTGGGCGATCAATGAAGTGAGAGCCGAAAAGCTGGCTTCGCGTCAATTTTCAGAACTAAGTGATGGTGAGAAACAGAAAGTGATGGTTGCACGGGCGCTGGCCCAGGAGGCGCCGCTCATGCTGCTCGACGAGCCCACCGCCTACCTGGACATTCTCAGACGGGTTGAACTCATGCGAACCTTACGAAGCCTGGCGCATCAACAACAGATGGCCATTCTTCAATCCACCCATGACCTGGACCTTGCCCTAAGATGCGCAGATGAACTGTGGCTGTTTTCTGAATCAGGAGACATCACAAAAGGGACACCGGAAAGCCTGGCACTCAATGGGCGCATGGCTGAAGTATTCGGAAGCAGCGAGCTGGAGTGGGACTTGAATCAAGGATCTTTCCACATGCACGAGGACCCTTGCCAATTTGTAAGGTTGGAAGGAAACGGGCCCGAATTACTTTGGACCACGCGAACCTTAGGTCGACTGGGTTTTGGTATCGCAACAGCAGGGCGTGAAAGTGCATTTTCGATAGCAATTGATAAAACCGGATCTTCAGCGGTTTGGAAAGTTTCCCGGGAAAACAATCAGACAAATTTCGAATCGCTGGAAAATCTGACCCAGTGGATTGAAGGACTTAACTCCTAAAGAATAAGAAAGCATGAAAGGTAATATTTCAACACGCACAGGCGACAAAGGAACAACCGGGATAGCGGGCGGAGTAAGGGTATCCAAGAGCAACATACGCATCCATTGTTTGGGAGATTTGGATGAAGCGAACAGCTTCTTAGGATTGCTTCGAACCAAACTTCCCAACGACCACGATTGGCACAATCCACTTAGGCAGATTCAAACGGACATGATGAATCTCATGAGTCATGTGGCTACTCCGACCAGTTCACAGAAACCTCCCTCGGTACCCTTACCCGAAAAAGCCTCAGAGCGTATGGAGGATTGGATGGGGGAGATAGAAAAATCACTCGACAGCGTTACCGAGCACTTCCTACTTCCAGGGGGAACTGAAATTTCTGCCCTTTGCCACGTAGTCAGAACCATCGTCCGTCGGGCTGAAAGAAACCTGGCTGAGCTTAATGCAAGTGATCCCATTCATCCCAGTATCCTCCAATTTATCAATCGCCTCTCCGACCTGTTGTTTAAACTGGCACGTCAGGAAATTCATCGCTCCGGCGCGGTAGAAGAACGTTGGCATTTATTTCGATCCGAAAGCCACGTTGATAATGACTGACCTCAGATTAGTAGAGGTCGATCCCGATAAAATCATAGTGTTGCCCTGTGGTTGGGATATTGATAAAACCAGATCTGAAATGGATCAGGCCCTTCAGGATGCTACCTGGCAATCACTGAGAGCTGTTCAAACCGGTGAACTGTATATTACCGATGGAAATCAATTCTTCAACCGCCCAGGACCCAGGATTGTTGAATCTGCAGAAATCCTCGCAGAGATTGTTTATCCCGAGTTGGCAGATTTCGGACACCGAGGCTGTGGCTGGGAAAAGTACTAGACTTGAGGTGGGGAACTAGTCCCTTCCACGTAGTGCAATCAAATAGATTAAATTCAATAAGGACCCGGCAAACGCGGCAACATAAGTCAATCCGGCGGCGCTTAATGTCGCAGCAACTCCAGGAGCTTCATCTGCATAAATAATGCCCAAGCGATCCAGCTCGCGTTTGGCACGGGCAGTTGCGTCAAATTCGACGGGTAAGGTTACCAAATGGAACAGGGTTAGAAGCGCATAAATGATGATACCTATGTCGATCGCCAATCCCCAAGGTAAGAGCCTGAGGAACAATCCACCGATCATTATGATTGGCAAAAAACTGGCGGCGATGTTTACCACCGGTGCCATCGTTTGGCGAACGGTCATCATGGAGTACCCCACCTTGTGCTGGATAGCGTGACCCGCTTCATGAGCAGCCACACCTATTGCCGCAAGGCTTGAGCCATGGTAGTTGTGATCACTCAGAGCCAACCTTCTGTTGACCGGATCGTAGTGGTCAGTAAGCACACCGGGAACACGGACAATCTCGACATTGGTAATACCCGCCTTGCGCATGACAGCCTCCGCAGCCTCATAACCGGTTATGCCTCCGCGAGATGGAATTTTGGAATATTTGTTATAGGCAGATTTAACTTTCATCTGCGCCCACATCGCGAATGCAAAGGCGGCTATGAAAAGGAGGATGCCGGTTCCTCCCGGCAAAATAATAAATGCAAATTGAGATGAAAAGGTCATATTAATTCAGGTTGGTTTTCTGTATGATAATACACAAGCAAAGGAGGTTCCAATTCAATAAAAGATTCTTAGAAGTTATAACTCGTTGCAATAGAACTATTATCGAGAGTCCTAAGCTCGAAGCGCATGGGTTCCGGATTCAGTTATTGTCTCAAATAATCAAAGGAAGAGTCCTTTTGTCCCTAGAGCTGGTTGTTGATCCATAGGTGATAACCCGTTCCCCGGGGTTAAGGAAAAGTTGGACGATTTTAGTTTTCCCACTAAAATGCATCGGTGAAAAAAATGTTTCTTTTAGCAATTGTAATCATTCCATTAGAAATCCTTACCCAATCGACCTGACATTGGCCCTTATTCAACCTGTCAACCGAAGTATAGAAGGAAGCATCAATACTTCACCTATTCCATTCCAATCAACCATTTCATAAAGTGATCGTATTTCATCCACTCTTTGCCGCGGAGAAAGGTAGCAAGCATCCACCCTCCCTTTTCGAATTACAAAACCGATACTTCAGATACTGCCGTGAAAAGGAGTGAGACAGAATAATAATGAACGCTTCAACATTTGACCGATTATTGTGGAAATTCCGGCCGTTTAAAAAAGTCCACTTAAGGTGGTGGCTTGAGTTGAAGTGGCGCAATTTGTTCACCAAGAAAATAAAGGTGGGGTTCGGTCATTTGCATACGGACGAGACGACTTTGACAAATCGGAAATGGCATATTGATCCCATCGTAAATGGAATAAATAAATATAGTGATCGGTATGTAGCCGACATCTTTTTTCCCTGCGAATCGCTTTCCCGATTCGATATCATCGTCATGCTGAAACATATCGAATTCATAACCGAACCAGAAATCGTGAAGTTGAAACAGGCAGGGAAAAAGATTCTATTTAACATCAGTGATAATCCATCCAGCTGCGAATTAAATTACGAAACAACTACCTGGTTTCTGGATTCGCTAGACGCTCTTCTTCTTCTCAACCCTCTTCAGGGTGAAAACCTTTCCCAATATGCCCATAAATTTCGCTCAATTTCTCCGCCCATTATTGATGACCGTCACAAGCAAGATTATTCTGAGTCTTCGATGGTGAAGATATTTTGGGACGGATTCGCGGACAATTTGTATACACTGGATCGCTTAATTCGCATCGTAAAAGAAGTGGCCCAACATACTTCGGTGAAAATCGAAATGTTGATAAACTCGAATATTCCCGAGCGGGACGATGGGAATGTGAAGTATAGAGCCTGGAATATCAAAACCTGGCGAAGTCGCATGCTGGAGTGCGATATCGGTGCATTGATTAAGCCAATGGACGATAGACGACAGCAAAAGAAACCTCCCACAAAGCTGATCACTTATATGAGTGGTGGATTGCCCGTGATCTGCACTCCATCCGGCTCTGATAAAACAGTCATGGAACACGGTAAAACGGGTTTCTACGCCTACACAGACGAAGAATGGTTTCACTACCTGAAATTGTTAATTGAAGATGTACAACTGCGGGAACGGATTGGACGGGCCGCCCGTGAATACGCCTTATCGAAATACAGCATTGAGATGGTTACGAACCAATACACATCCATTTTCGACGGGTTAATGAAAGGCCCCGTTCTAAACCCCTTGCGACAAACAGCATGAAAAAAATACTGGTTACTGGGAGCAGTGGAACAGTGGGTACAGCTGTTTGTTCTGCATTGCTGGAAAGAGGTTATTCGGTAATCGGTGTCGACCTGAAACAAAACCATCATAGCGCAGAAGTACAAAAGCACACCCTGCTTGTAGACATGCGAGAGAGGGAACAGGTTTTTAGCCAACTATCCAAGGACTGTGACGCGATCATTCACCTGGGAGCAAATGCCCGGGTACCCCATTCCGTGAAGAACCCTACCCTGGCCAGAGATAATATTGAAGCTACATTCAATATGCTGGAGCTCGCTCGCCAAATTCCCGGTTGTGCCTTTATTTTTGCATCGTCGAAAGATGTCTATGGAAACCATAGCTCAACCAAAGAGGACTCCGTTCAAATTGAATACTGCGAAAGCCCCTATGGCGCTTCCAAAATCGCGTGTGAAGCCCTCGTCTTTGCTTATCAAAAAAGCTACGAGATCCCCTTTTCGATCCTGAGATTGTCAAACGTATACGGACGTTTCCGCCGCGTTTTTTAGTTTTTGTCCTAAAATCGAGTTCAATTACACTACATACAATTGGCCTGTATTTTTATTTTTTTGTTAACTGATGGTTG
>JAQBYJ010000052.1 GCA_027622555.1 Verrucomicrobiota bacterium | reverse complement strand
AGCGCCTGTTTTTTGGACTCCCGGTCTAGCATTCATAAGTGCATGACAGGTAAGAACTTGAAAGTACAGCCTTTTTTAATATTTTTTATTTTGAATTTTTACTCTCTAGTTTTACCTTCTAATCCACCTGAGTAGTTACAATAAATGAATGGTAGCAATGATCGTGAGACCATCGAAGAAGATAAAGTATGTTTTGTTTAATTACAGGGAGGAATTGCTTTAGGGTGATATTAACTGTAGGAGGGGCTTTACGCCCCGATTGCACTCCTACAAAAAATAATATTCATATTCGGTGTGTTATTGAAAGTTAGCGACCGGAAATTATTTGGCCAGATTCTTTATCCACCCAGGAGTAGGTATCTGGATTGAAATCGAATTCGTTCCAGAGACGGGCGGGTGGGGCTACTGAGGTTGGGAGCTGGGCGCGCAGTTGTTTGATAGCGGTGGCGTAGCGTTTATTATTAATTTGGTTGGTCCATTCATTGGGATCCGATTGATGGTCATAAAATTCCTCCGTGCCATCGTTGTAACGGATATAGCGGTGCCGTTCGCTTCGCGCGGACATGTGCTGGTTTTCGTCGATGGTGATGGCGGCTTGGCTTCGGGTTTGATTCGGTGACTTCAGCCACGGAACCAGGCTGATGCCGTCGAGTTTCTGCTTGGGGATTTCTTCAAGCTCGCAAAGTTCAATGAGGGTGGGGAAGAGGTCCAGAGTGCTGGCAGGCTGAATTGAGGTTTGCCCGGGTTTACCTAATTTTGGCGAAACGACAATCATCGGAATACGAGTGCCTTCTTCCCAGAGGGTGCGTTTATGCCAATGTTGTTTTTCGCCAAGGTGCCAACCATGATCTGACCATAGCACCACAACAGTATTCTTTGCATAGGGACTGGCGTCCAGGGCATCGAGTAATTTCCCGATTTGTGCGTCAGCAAAACTGATGCTGGCCAGGTAATGCTGGATGGCGGTGGGCCAATTTCCGGCGTCTCTGGTTTTCTTCATATCCATATACTTGCGAAGCCCCAGTTTCTTACCAGCTTCTGGGACGTCATCCAAATCCTCTGGTAAATCTTCGGGTACGAACACCTCGTCCAGCGGATATAGTTCCAGATACTTTTTAGGAAAATACCAGGGCATGTGTGGACGGAAAATGCCACAGGCCAGGAAAAAGGGTTTGTCCTGTTTTTTACTTAGAAAATCCACGCAGTATTGTGCCGCGCGCGCATCATCAAATTCGCTTTCCGGTTTGGAAAAACTTCCCCAATCAACTTCTTTGGAGTAGAGGGAAACGCCGGAAAACGGGAAACCGGAGGGTAGCTCTGTTTTCTCGGTCAAACCATATTGTTCCAGATTCTCGTAGGCAAAGGCGTTGTCGAGAAAGGCCAGGGGTTGGAAGTCATCCCAGTTTTGAGGCGGGTTGTTGCCGGACGTATGATGAAATATTTTTCCAGCTCCGGCGGTGGTGTATCCCTGAGATTTGAAGTGTCCAGGTATCGTAACCAGATCGGGCCGGTTCGGTTTCCACCAGTGTTTGTTGTGATAGATGCCCGAAGTGGATGGCAGTTGACCACTCATTGCAGCAGCTCGACTCGGACAGCAAACCGGGGAGGCTGTGTGTGCATTTAGGAATGCGGTACCTCTCGCGGCCAATCGATCCATGTGCGGTGTATGTACCGTCCCAGGATATCCGCCCATAAAACCGACCCAATCGTTCAGGTCATCAATGGCAATGAAGAGAACATTGGGACGTACTTCTTCGACCCCTGACGCAGGTAATAGGTGTCCTATAATAAATAGGACTAGCTGGAAAATTCGAAGTGAAGCGAATTGCATTTGGGTTAGTGCATAAACTTTTTAATTCCCTTTATGAGCGTCTGCCGAAACTATTCAGTAACGAAAGGTTTATGGCATCCTTACGGTTCCCCTTTTAAACTGTCGCCGTGGAGCATTTCGGCTACTTTAGCCATGCCTTCTTCGCTTAATTCTTGAGCAGCTATTAATTGAGCAAACAGTTCCTTCGTTTCCTCCCGACTGTTTATTCTCGGAAAATCTGTGTCTGGTATAGGGACTTCAAGAAACTCGCACAATGGAGCCCAACCTTCTTTGACTTCGTAAACCAGAAGGCGCTCGGGTGGAAACGAATCGATGACTTCCTGATTCCTATTCTTGTAGTAAGAGACCATGAAATCTCTGTCCTGCATGCGATTGTCCAAGGTATTCCAAATTGTCTTTTGAATCATATGTCCCCACGGACTGTTGCGGATAAAATCTGAAACCTTGGGCGATAAAATTGTTTCGTTGGTGGACTCAAACCACTTATTTGCGTCTCGCACTGTGAGGAGAACTTTCGCGTCGGGGTAATGATCGGCAAGTTCCTTGTAAAAGGTGCATCCTGGATAATCGACGGTTGCTCCGTAGTCTTTGTAAATCGTTTCCCAGTCAGGATTGCCATCAGCTGCATCAATCCAATTCGGTATGTATTCCGGATTATGCATAATCTCGGTCATGTGGTAGCACCGGCCAAGGCCAAGTTGTTCCAGGGCTAATTTCAGCGACCCGGTTCCTGTGCGACCAAGTCCTGCTCCAATAAGTTTAAGCGCCATCGTTTTTCCTTTAATTTAGGTTCCTGTGAATGTCACTTTCCTAGTTTTGGGGTGTAAGTCCGAGTTGTAAACCTCAATAACGAAATCCACCGTTTATTGGATTTAGAAATTTATTTCGGTGATTCTGTTACTTGATAGATAACTGTCTTTTTAATTTATCTATACCGTGCCAAGGTTTTGAAATTAGTTGGAAAAGTATCTGACCGCTAACTCGGTAACTTCATCAGCGCATCCCCACGCTACAGTGTATCCACTACCCCCGTGGCCGTAGTTGTGAATGATCGGCTGATTTGGACCTGACAATTCGAGTTCCAGACGCACTTCGGGTCTTCCGGGTCGCAGTCCTACGGTTGTTCCGAGAATCCGACTATCAGCTAACTCCGGAACCAAATCGATGCATTGTTTGAGAATGAATTCGGTATCCTTGTCCGATGGCTTTCTGTCCCAGTTACCTTCTTGAGCGGTCCCTCCAAGCACCACGTCATCTGTTCGCGGAAGAATGAGAATGTATCTGTCGTTCTTTTGGAACAAACGTGTAGATGCTTTTAATCCGTCAGGTCGACTCACACGGACCACTTGGCCACGAATCGGAAACACTTCTGGGTCTTTTACGAAGTGATGTGCCCAAACGCCGGTGCAGTTAACAACGAGATCATAGTTTGGAAAGAGTTCAGCTGGCGATTCGATTTCTTTAATATAGACCCTGGCACCAAGCGAATTGATTTGATCCCTCAAGTAGGGCATCAATTTCGGTACATCAATTACAGGCAAATTCATCAAATAGGCTTCATGACAGGGGAAGCCGTACTTCGAACCTTCAATCTCTTCGCAATCATCAACCAGGTGCCTCGCATAGGCGCAATCGTCCAGATCTATACAGAACCTATAATGTCTTTCAAAGTGAACTCCGGAGCTGGCATCTGTCTTCGTTCGCGTGTACTCGTCGAAGCTTATTTTTGCCCATTTAGATATACGCTCTTCCGGGTAAGCTTTGTGTGGCCACCAGAAAGCTCCAGCCGCCATGGAGGTTGTTTCCTGAAATTCCTCCTTTGAAAAAATATCAACCGCAAAGCCTTGCCTCAGTAGTCGTTGGGCGGAGGTCAATCCCATAACTCCTTGGCCAACAATGGCAATTTTTTTAACCGACGAAGTCATTTGAATCTGAAAAAATGGTTTGTATTGGAAGCTTCTGAATTATCGCACGGGACTCAACAGAAGATTGTGTTTTCGAAGCGACGCCTGAACGGCATCCAGGTTGATTGCAGGGGCCATTCCATTCATACCATGAACGGTTGTAGCCATAAATAGCAAATTGTAGCGACCACCTGTTCTTCTCTAGTACGGAAATCGCGGATATCGTTCAGGTAACCGTCATTGGTTTCTCCGACCACGATCGCCGCGGGCACCTTCTGCTGAAAAATGTTGCCGTCATGCGGCAAGACCACAGTAACTCCCGTGTGAATCTCCTTGCCCCGATGGATGGTCGTATGGCCGACCTCAACTCCCGGTACATCGGTGATCGCGTTCCATTTTCCGGTCGGCTTCTTAACGACTTGAACACCTATTTCCCGAGCTCTGGCCCGGTTGGCTGAAATTTCTTGGGAGAGTCCGTTTAGGGCGAAAGCCCCAATGAAGATTAGGAGGGAGGCTTTAGGATAATAAGTCACTGATCGAGAGTGATAATAATATAGTTTCTTAATGGTGTTGTGATGGCGGGACCATGAGCTTTCAGAAGGATTAGAGGGATGTCGAAGCTAGAAATGGAGGCTCGGAAACGTATTTTCCTCATTATCGTATGGCTTTAGTACTCGGTTAGATTTCTTTTTCAAGCGTCCGAGCAGCAATATTCCACACATGACCAGCTGGATCCAAAATCCTTCCAACCCTGTCACCCCACAATTGATTTTCAGCAGGAAGTAGAACTCGTGCTCCGGCTGCTACCGCTTGCTCGATTATAGGATCAACCTCATTGCTGTATAGGTAGATAACCACTGCCGAGCTACCATCTTGTTGTGGCGGATTGCTTGCTAGATGCGAAGCTTCTCCATGAACCATAAACATAGCGTCACCGATCTTCATCGTCGCATGTATCACACTTCCATCTTTCGCCACGCGGCGTGACAGTTCTTCTGCATCAAACGCTTGCTGACAGAAATCGATTTCAGCCGAAGCGTCACGACATACGAGCATAGGAATAATCATTTTTTATTTATACTACCTCCCACGGTTCAATGTCACCAGGAACCATCTTAAAGATAGAATGTGCGTCTGGTAAATCGACAGACTTAAACTCTAAATATCGGCTGCGATCCCGTATCCACAATTTCTTTTTCAGGTGATTCCACTCATACTTCAATTGTCCATCGTGAACAGGTATCGGATTCCGCACACGGCCTTTTAGTATCTTGGAAGAATCAAAATGGTACCCACGAACGCTTGCTTCGTTTGATACCGCTAAGAGATAGGTCGCCAAACCACTCACCGGGTTCTTCAAATCCTTAAAACGATCCAATTGCGGATGGTTTCGGTAGCCCTTCGTTTTGCCGTCCAATACTTTTTGAGCCAGCAATGCTTCCCTCCATAAAGCAACTATGCCTTTTGAATCTAAGTATTTCGGATGCAGTGACCAGAGTCGCATTACTCTTTTGTTCTAGTAGCGATATCCGGCCTTCTCGGCTCGTCGTCGAAGAAGCGAGCGTTGATACCAATACGGTCGATGTCACCGATGTCGTTGCGGGCCTGTTCAGCGAGTTGTAGTAGATCTTTGACTACAGTCGGATGTTGAACCGAGACGTCGATTGTTTCGCTTATGTCAGATTCTAAATTATACAGCAGCGGCTTTGAGATATCGATCACGTCTTCCGGTTTGCTGTAGCGTGCCCAGAACTGATCGGACTTTAACGGTAGATGCAGTTTCCAAGGACCGGAACGAACAGCTCGAAGTTGAGTGCGAACGTAATAATAGAATGCTTCCCGCGGACTGGTGGCGCCTTGCACTCCATGGATGAGGTCGCTGATGTCATGACCATCGATGACTCGGTCTTGCGGAACCTGTCCACCTGCCAGCTTCGCGATGGTGGGAAGCATGTCCATGGTCGAAGCGAGTTCCTCACTTACGGATTCGGCTGGAATCTTGCCAGGTGCCCACATGATGCACGGTACTCGAAGCCCACCTTCCCAGGTGGAGGTCTTGGCACCACGGAGTGGGAGGGCGGACCCACCATGAGCCTCAGCGTCCGGTCCGATTCGATCGAGATGACCTTTACTGCGACCCAAATACCACGGCCCATTATCGCTCATGTAGAAAACATAAGTGGACTCATTGAGACCTTCTTCTTTTAAGGTCTCGAAAATACGGCCAACGTTCCAGTCGATTTCCTCGATAACATCACCGTAGATCCCTCCTCTTGATTTGTCTTTAAACGGCTCGGATCTTTCTAGTCGAATATGGGGCATGGTGTGCGGGAGATAGACAAAGAAAGGACGGTTCTTACTCCGCTTGATAAAGCCAATTGCTTCATCGGTATAGCGGCGGGTTAGCTGACTCATGTCTGTATCTTGCTCAATCACGGTATCATTACGTATTAGGTGCACCTTACTGTCATTGCTCGTCGAGGTGCCGAAGAAATAGTCGAAACCTTGATGGAGGGGAAGGAGTTCTGGGGCGTAGCGATTGGGGTCTTGAGTATGACCCGCCAGATCCCATTTTCCAAAGGCGGCGGTGGTGTAACCCACTTCTTTTAAAACCTCCGCAATGGTGATCTCTTCGGTGTGCAAGTATGGATGAACATCGACCCGGTTTCCTTTGGTGGCTACGCGAAGCGGATAACTCCCCGTCATCAACGCCGCTCGGGAGGGTCCGCAAACGGTCTGCGCATAAAAATCTGTAAACCGCATTCCCTCATCGGCCATACGATCAAGGTTGGGGGTTTTTATGTTGGGAGAACCAAAGCGGCCAATATCCTGGTAGCCTTGGTCGTCGGCAAAAATGAGGATGATGTTAGGCGGCTTTGATGAAGTGCGAGTTTCAATTGCGAGGTCCCTTGAGTCGGCTGTTTCCCGTTGCGCATTTCCGGTTGTTTTCGAACTTCCCAATTCCCGTCGGGCTGCAGTTGCTTCGGAAAGGATTTGGCTTACCACTTGTGGGTTTTCGGAAGCAACATTGGTGGATTCGCCGACATCGGTTTTCAGGTTCACTAGAAAGGGTTCTGAGAGTTCTTTGAATTCCTTTTCTCCATTCGCGTGCCAGAAGGGTAAATCATCCAAAGTTCGTGGCAGATGCATTTTCCAATCACCCTTGCGAACGGCTTGCAGGTTTCTGTCGTTGTAATAATAATCCATCTCTCTCGGAGGTTCTGTGGTTTCACCCACCAATAGGGGCCAGATATTTTTGCCATCCAGTTTGCGGTCGTCGGACAGTTGTGTACCCACGATGCCTGCGATCGTTGGAAGGATATCCATCGAGCTTATGGGAACACTCAGCAGTCGTCCGCTTGGTACATGGGCGGGCCAATGAAAAATTGCCGGGACCCGGTGTCCTCCTTCGAAAGTGACATATTTGCTTCCGCGAAAGGAGCCTGCGGACCCGATCTCCTTGGCATACTTGGGCAGAGGTCCGTTGTCGCTGGTGAAAATGATAAGCGTATTCTCTGTGATCTTTAGTTCCGCCAGCGTATCCATCAAAGTACCCATGCTGTCATCCAGTTCCTGGATGATATCGCCATAGTCACCTGCCTTCGATTTACCTACATAGGCCGGATTTGGTTTTAGCGGTACGTGAGGATAATTGTGGGCGAGGTATAAAAAGAAAGGCTGGTGTTGGTTGTTCTTTATAAATGCGACTGCTTTGCGTGTGTAGTCCGTTACCAGCATCGAAAGGTCGGTGGTCTTTGCTATCTCCTCTTTGTCTTTAAAGGATCGCGGATCATGGGCGAAGTTTGAAGGCATGCCATAATAACTATCGAATCCGTGATTGAGCGGATGGAACACTTCGTCGAAACCAAGGTGCCATTTTCCCACCATGCCGGTTGCGTAGCCACGGTTTTTGAGCAACTCGGGGATGGTAATTTCGTTGGGGTGCAATCCCAGATGTTGGTGTTCCGGTCTGGTTGGGCTGATTCCGGTTGAGAGACCTGCCCGTTGAGGATAAGAACCGGTAAGGAGTGCGATACGGGAAGGTGTGCAAATATTCGCTGCCACTCTGTACTGATCAGATCGGACGCCCTGTGCCGCCATTTTGTCGATGTGCGGCGTTTCAATAAATTGCGAAGCGTAACAACTCAGGTCCCCGTAACCGAGGTCATCGGTCAGCACCAGGATGATGTTGGGTTGCGCTCCCGAAAGAAGGGTAGTCAGAAACCCGCTACAGCTTATAGTTACCCAAAGAAAAAGATATCGTCTAAAATTCATATTCAGTGTGTATCGTTGGCGTCTCGCAGGGCCGCAATTTTGAAAACGCCATTAATTTTCAAAAGCGAATGAGGTTAGTAGCATCTAATGGTATTTGTCTTTTGGACATTAATTAGTTTTGGGATCTCTGCACTAGGAGTAGAGATCAAATAAATATTGATTCCAATGGTAAAGGTAAACTTGCAACGCAGGCATTTCCAGATGAGCTGAGGATCTATTTTTCTCGATGGTTGGGCCAAATTCTAAGTAAGTTAGATAAATCTGATTAGACAATGAAATCGACTCTCTTATTTATAGCCTTCTGGATTGTGTTGTTTTCCTCTCAAAGTTTGCTTGGAAAATTGCCTAGAGCAAAGGTCATTGAACTGTTGAACGCCGTCGATCTCGTATCCTAACAAACGGCAATGACAGCTGAGCTTTGGAAGGCCATGCCGAGTCCCGAAACCTATTCTATGCCTGAGGACGAATTTAATGACAAAGTTCAGGCCATCTTGAAGAAGCATGCAGCTAGAATTACGAAGAATCCCAGATACGTAGACCGCATGGTTGATCTTTTGTCCGATAAGTTCACTCCTGACGAATTCGATGAATTACTCAAACTCACAGAAGATCGTACAGCTCGAAAGTACCTGTCTGTCATGCCAGCCCTGACTGTTGAATCCAATCTTCTAGTTAAAGAATTAGGAGAAGATTATTTTGATATGGTAGGCTATGAAATCATGGCTCTCCGGCAAAAGTACATCTTGGCTGAGTGCTATTAGCATCGGGTACCGTCTCTCGTTTTCCCCAATTAATAGATGGTCAGTCAATGCATCTGTTTTCATTAATACGTGGAATCATTTGTGATCGCGGATTCAACTGAATTGATGGTTCTGGATTATAAAAAAAAGATTCGAGCTAGTCTACCCCTAGACCGCTCGAATCTTTTGCTATGCACCATCAACTAAAATGCGTGCATGGTATTATTCTCTCTTTCTCTCCACAAAATTATTCAGGCGGTCTAGCGCGTTGACCTTCGCCACCACCTTTCCCTTGTCCGGGACCTCTTCCTTCGGCTGGTCTTTGGTTAGCTGCGGCAAATTCTTTTTCGCTGAGTTTTCCATCTTTGTCCGTGTCCATTCTAGCCATCATATCAGCTGAGGGCATCCCGTTAAAAATATCTACGGCGGTTTTAAAATGTATGAGGTCGAGCACGCTCGGGAAATCATGCAGTGGTATCGCGACTTTATTCAAGATGCACCTGAGGAGCTAAACGTGTTTTTTGGGTTCAAGTCGATTGTATCTGCTGAACCATTTCCGGAGGAGCTTTGGGGGCGCCAGGTTTGTGCGTTAATACCCTGCTACAGCGGCCCGGTAGAGGATGGACCAAAAGCAATTGCTCCCATGGTTACCGAGTTACCTGAACCGCTCTTTGAAGTGATCGATACAATACCCCTGCCAGTTCTGCAGAGCATGTTTGATCCCATTTATATCAAAGGTCTCCAGTGGTATTTGAAAGGCGACTTTGTTCGGGAGCTTTCTGACGAGGCGATTGAAGCCCACATTGAGCAAGCTGCCAGATCACCCAGTGAATTATGCGTCATGCATTTATATCCCATAAATGCAGCTGTTCATCGCGTGGCATCTGAAGGTACGGCCTGGAGCCGTCGTGATGCCACTTGGTCAATGGTCATTGGCGGAGTCGATTCCGATCCGGCTAAGGCAGAGTCCGTCAAGGCTTGGGCAAAAAATTATTGGGAAGCTACTCATCCCTATTCCTGTGAAGGAACCTACATAAACTTTCTCATGGAAGAAGGGGATGAGCGCATTCAGGCAACTTATGGAGCTAATCACTCCCGTTTGGGAGCCATCAAGGCAAAGTACGATTCTCAAAACTTTTTCCGAGTTAACCAGAACATCAAACCGGAATAACCCCTTAGTCATTAAGTAATTTCCTCACCCACTAAATAGAACCCCAAACATATTATGGAAATCAACGAAGAAAAACTACAGACCTTACTCGGCAAAATGGTTACGGAAATGGGAGCCGCTGCGGTGGCCCCTCTGGTACTGCTAGGCGACCGGCTTGGCCTCTACAAATCACTTGCAAAAAATGGTGGAGAAAAGTTTTTCCGGCCTTCCTATAAAGCCAACCTTATTTCTTCCTGGATACCCGCACTTGATGGAGTCGAGGTAAAACTGAAAGCGGGTGCAAAGGTAGCTGACATTGGTTGTGGGCATGGTGCCTCCACTAAGGTTCTCGCTGAAGCGTACCCAAATTCTGAATTCGTTGGATTTGATTTTCACGAACCTTCTATTGACCACGCCAGGCAACATGCCGAGGAAGCCGGTCTGAGAAATGTTTCGTTCCAGGTGGCCACCGCCAAACATTTCCCTGGAGAAAATTATGATCTTATTACTTTTTTTGATTGCTTGCACGATATGGGAGATCCGGTTGGGGCTGCCTCGCATTGCGTCAAGGCATTAGCTCCTGACGGAACTTGTATGATTGTTGAGCCCTTTGCCCACGACACCTTGCAGGAAAACCTGAATCCCGTCGGTCGTGCGTTTTATTCTTTTTCCACTATGGTCTGCACACCGAGCTGCATTAGCCAGGAGGTAGGATTGGGTCTTGGTGCTCAGGCCGGAGAAAAACGCCTGCGCGAAGTGGTCACCGAAGGAGGTTTCACCCGTTTTCGCAAAGCGGCTGATACCCCTTTAACCTCATACTCGAAGCCCGCCCGTGAACCGACAATATTCCGCTTGTTGGCCCAAGGCGGATGTGTCGACTAGGACCAGTTGTGTTTGTATTCAGAAAATCTAGTTTCTAGTGGTTTATATTTAAGAAGTAACCTTCAATAAAATTCTGTTAAGCTTGGTTGCCTATTGGTAAGCTGCATAGAAGAATGTGCAGCATTAATATGATTCGGACCATCTTGTGTATTACGACGGCCTTCACCTTGGTAGCCATCTCGAACGTTGGTGGGCAAAGCATCAATCGCGGGTACGGTTTAAACATAAAAAGCGACTCGGATCCTGGGCGTTTGCCCAAGCTGGAGCAGATTGGAAAAATTCATCCAGCTGTGCCCAAGAACAGCCTTCTTGGCGCTACGGATAGTTTTTTTGAAGTCCTCGAAGGTGCGGCAGTTGGCGAGGAGGTAGTCGGTCGGGTAAATCTTGCGAACAACTCATTTGAAAAAGCCCAGTTTGTTATTGTCGGTGGAACCGGACGCGATCGATTCACAATCGAGACATTTGTCAATTCTCGGGGAAAGCACTTTGGAGTCATCAAGGTGGCTACCGATAAACTGACACAGCTTGACTACACCCTGCGCGTGAAGGCCACGTTTACCGATGGCACCTCCGATGAACAGGAGTATCGCATCCATCGGGTTAAACAGACTCTTGCAGACGCGTTTCTTGCTCTGAAAGAAAGGGAGTTTTCGCAACACCGACGACTCTCGAGTTCGGAGACAGATGATGAGATCAAAACCATCCTGGATCAAATGAACTCTGATGGCACTTTCAGGGATTTACCGCTGGGAATGGAAAAGCGCGGATGGGAAAATACCTGCGCATCCGCCGAGCGTTTACTCAAGCTTGCCACCGCCTATCTCCGGAAGGATTCAGCTAATTTTAAAAACGAAAACCTCAAGGATCAGCTTTATAAGGGAATTATTCGAAATGCCGAACAGAATGCAAAATACAGGACCGACTGGGCTGAAACGCATGTATGGCGTAACTCCGATTTCATCGCCGGCATTGGCATCCGGTTCTTCCGCCTGCTCCGCGAGGAGATGAGGAGCGATGAGGACTCAATCCGGCAAAAAGCTATCGAGGTCTACGACGCCATTCTGGATGTCTGTGATGTGATGTGGGCCGAACGGATGTATGAGCGTCCGGCTATTGGCAATGCCAACCGAAACCATCGTATGCGCTCCCTGATCACGAGGGTGGTTATTTCCCATGACTACAATCGGGCGTTGACCGATCAGGACGTGTGGTACGATACCGTGGATCCCCGTATTCCCGGCTACTATCCAAACGGAGCGCTTGGGGATGTGATGAAACTTATCGAAACTGGCTTTGTGTTTATGGATACCTACGACAATCGGAACGGGTTCTTCCCGGACGGAACCATATGTCATCATCCACGGGTAGGTCTCCAGTTTACAGCCGATGCCTATGGGTGGGAGTGGTTGGTGGAAAACAGCATTCCCATGGCTCACTTCCTGAGAAACACCCGCTACAAGGCCAGCGATGCCATGTATAACACCATCGCCGACCGAATCCTGGACGCCTACCGCCCCCTGACCTTTAATGGCTACCTCGACATGTCGGTAGGAGGCCTGCTTCCCGACCGGAGCAAGTGGGGAAGAAACCTACTTTTGGCAGCATCCGGACTGCTGGCCGCCAAATCAAACGATACAGTTATTTCCCGCGAAGACGAACTCAGGGAGTTCAAAACCATACTCGAAAACAATCACTTTGTTGACGAGCTGACGCTGAACCAGCCCTTCTGGAATATCGACTACCTGGTTCATCGTCGGCCGGATTTTTTTGCATCGGCCAAGATGATTTCGACGCGTTCGCGAGGTCTTGAGCGGGGAGTTGATCGAAGGTCCTATTACTATCTGGGTGATGGCGCTCTTTTTGTGCGGATGAATGATGACGATTACAATGGGCTTTCCGATGTATACAACTGGCACGCCATCCCGGGTACCACGGCGGAACAACGCCTCGACGCTTTACCTTTAGCCGCAGATTCTCCCTTTCGTGGGGCGGGCGGAACCAATACCTTTGCCGGAGTAGTTTCCGACGGTCGCTTTGGCTTTGGGGCCTTCGAATATGAGCGAAATCACTCCGATGACTCGGTGAACTATTCCACCGTGAATGCCAACAAAGGCTACTTCTTTTTCGAAAACGAAATTGTTGCCTTGGGAAATAACATTCGCCGCGTGCGACCGGGTGACAATCGGGAGATATGGACCACCCTCAACCAGATAGCCTGGAAAGGTGATATTCAGTATCAAGTTGATGGAGGCAACTCGATGACCATTTCGTCAAAAGGAATCGGCGAGACCCTGGATTTGTATGGTATAAAAAAACCAATCTACTTTTTCACGATAGTGTGGGTTATGTCATTCTACCCGGGAATGATTCGGTGAATATTCGTTTGTCCGCCGAGTCGAGAGCCAAGGGTAAAAGGATTTTTCAGCTGGCTATAAACCATGGAGCAACTCCTCAAAGGGATAGCTATCGTTACATGGTTCTCCCAAATACTACTCCTGAAGAGGTGGAACAGTATGTGGATGGTTTGGGTGAGAATCGATCCATCGCTATTTTGCGGAACGATGAAAAGCTGATGGCGGTTCAACAAAGAGCCCTGAACATCTCTCAAGTGGCATTCTACGAAGTTGGTGAAATTGCCATTCCATCCACCTCCGATACTCCCATACAATTGTCCGTGAATCGACCGGCTCTGGTCATGCTCAGGGAAACGGATGAAGGATTTACGTTAACAGTTACCGATCCCAATCATTCGACCGAGGATGCCACTATCCTGGTATCAGTTAATCAAAAGCTATCCGGGCCCAACTGCAGATACGATTCCGATGAAGGCTTCTCACATCTCACATTTACTCACTCTACTGAGGAGGTCTATGCTGGAAAACCAATGATGGTTGCCTATCGTCTGCATTCCAATAATTGATTATATGCCAATGAACTGCTTGATCCGGTCATAGAGCCCGGTTAACTTTGCTATCAACCTATGAAAACAGATTCTCATACACCCGATCGACGTTCCTTTTTAAAAACCATGCTGGCCGCCGGTGCCGCCCCAATGGTTCTCCGTTCCGGACTGCTGGGAAAGGATGCCCCTTCCAAGAAAATCACTCTTGGATTTATTGGTGTGGGTTGGCAGGGAGTAGACCTCAATTTGAAATCCTTTCTCACCGAGGATGACTGTCGCTGCGTTGTGGTGTGCGATGTCTATATGGGTCGTGCGGAGGCAGCTAAGGAACTCGTCGATAAGGAATATGGCAACACTGATTGTCGTGCGGTTCAGGATTTTCGCGAAGTGATTGATGATCCAAGTATCGATGCGGTGGTTATCTCCACTCCTGACCATTGGCATACGACTATGTCGCTAATGGCATTAAAGGCCGGCAAACATGTTTTTTGCGAGAAACCAACCTTTACGATTGGCGAGGGACGTATTCTCGTAAATGCGGTTAAGAAAAGTGGCATGGTTTTTCAAACCGGTTTGGAAGATCGGTCACTTACTCATTACCACCGTATGGTTGAGTGGGTACGCAATGGGGCTATTGGTGATTTGCACCACATGGATGTTGGAGTCCCCGAAGGAGCAATTCATCCCTGGGAAGAGGAACAGGCAGTTCCAGACGATCTCAATTGGAAATTGTGGCTAGGGCCTGCTCCTTATCATCCTTACACAGCCACCCGAACCGAACCCATGCATTGGCGTTATATTCGGGACTACTCCACAGGGATCATTACCGATTGGGGATGTCATCTGGTGGATACCGCTCAATTCGCTGCAGATGATCGACACCAATGCGCGCTTGAAGTAAAAGGGACCGCAGTTGAAGTTACCGAGAAAGCTCAGTCCAACATTCCAGCCAACTACGATCTTCATTACCGGTATTCGAACGGTATAACCATGCAACTCCACAATGTTTCAAAAGAGGAAGGACTTGGGGCAAATGTTTATGTACGATTCTACGGTTCCAAAGGTTGGGTTTCAGTTACCGGTTGGCGCGGACAATTTGATGCCAGCGATCCCACTGTTTTACGAAAGAAATACGCTACGGGAAATTCTAAACATTATCCGCTTCCAGCCCGTGAACATCCCAACTTTTTGGCAAGTATTCGCACGGGCAAAGAACCTACCTATCCCGCTGAAACACTACATAGGCTGAGCACAACTTTACATATGGGCGTTATTGCTGCCGATCTTCAGCGCAAGGTCACATGGGATCCGAAGAAAGAACGCTTTAAGAACGATGAAGAGGCGAATTCCAAATTGACCGTTAAGCAACACGATGACTGGAAATTGGCCTAAGTGGCAATTACGTTCGTTTCAGGAAAATCATGGTTATTTAGAAAAGCATTATGTTTCTCCTCCGCTATTTAGGACTCATAAAGCTCAGACAGAAAACAGGACGTTACTTGCTTGCTTTAGTCCATTGGTGATGCAGGTAACAGGATCGGATTAGTTTCGGTACGCATTCAACTCCTGCAGCAGACGTTCGACCACTTCCGGGTGTTCGGCATTTATTTTGTGCTGCTCGCCGATGTCTTTCGATAAATCGAACAAGAGTGGCGGATCATAAGTCTTCATCGATTCGCGTGCCCGCGTGTCTGGATTTGAGGAACGATCTTTCGAACTGAGATGTATTTTGTAATTACCCGATCGATACGCAATAGAGCCAATGCCATAGAACCATTCTTCTCTTGGGCCAGCTTCACTGTTAATTAAAACTCCGGTCGGGTCCTTTGAAAGCGGCTGTTCCACCGTGTTGTTCAAACATGGTCCAGGGTCCATTGTCGCTGGTAAATATCACTAGTGTATCTTTTTCTATTCCGAGCTCTTTCAGCGTGTTTGTAATCTGACAGACCAGTCGATCTCTTCTGCCACATCTCCCAAGCGTCCACCTTCGCTGCGCCCCTGAAACTCATTGGATGCAAATATCGGCGCATGGGGCATATTATGAGCCAGGTATAGAAAAAAGGGCTGTTCCTTGTTCTCTGTTATCCACTGAACTGCCTCTTCTTTAGGATGACAGTCTTTATAGGAAGGCAGGACTTCAATGTTCATTCCCTGAACGTCCGAATTCTCTGTCCCGCCAATCTTGGCCTTACCCGGTTGAGTCAAATCTTTGTCATTCCTCAACAAGGCGATCAGCTTTTCCTAGGATGATTACCCAATCTCTTCACTCCAAAGGCTTTTTCTATATTTCCTGATTGTGTTTTCCAAACTGCATTTACTCATCTTATGATGCCATACTAAAACGAATGCATAAATAATATTCCCTGGCTTTTTAAGCCGGAATTTTGTGATAATATTTAGTACAATATAGGGGTATGACATCTCATTGAATAGTATAAACATGCGCATAAGGTTCAGGGTTTTGTTGTAGTAATTTGAATTGACCCCCTTCCATTACATTTGTATTATTTTTAAAAAAATCCTCATCATGAATGCAGCTCTTAGCTTTTTTAAGACTTCTTGTCTTCGTTTAAAACCTACTTTTTAAATTGTAGTCATAATCGCTAGCCTGTTTCCGGTTTGGATCCAAGCTGTCGACGAATGGACGCAGGTCGCGGCCAACCAATTCGATACCAACATTAATGCTGTTACATTTGGTGGAGATCAATTCGTTGCAGTTGGTTTTGGTGGTCTTGTGGCCACTTCACCGGATGGTGTCGTTTGGACAGCACGCACCCATGGAAATTTCGCCGAGTATACCGGAATCGCCTATGGAAATGGCAGGTTTGTAGCGGTAGGGAAGGACACCCCAATCCTCAGCTCCACCGACGGAATCACCTGGGAGGCGGCAGCGGTAGGAACCGGCGAAACCATTTATGGTGTATTTTACGGTAATGGACTCTTTGTAGTTACGGGCACGTTTGGAGCTATATGGACTTCTGCGGATGGACAGACATTCACGAGGCGGGAAAGATTCAATTCCGCGCGCTTGAACGCTGCGACCTATGGAAACAGCCTATTTGTGGCCGTAGGTCATGGCGGTGATATTCTGACGTCACCAGATGCGATAACCTGGACTCTCCTTCCGGATCAAACAAACGATGCCCTGGTATCCGTCACCTACGGCAATGGAGTTTTCGTGGCATCCAGCTTAAATGGAACTGTTCTTACTTCATCCAATGGTACTACTTGGACCGAACAAAATCTCGCTGGAGGATTTAAAGCACTATATGGAGTAGCCTGGGGAAATGGTCAGTTTGTCGCTGTAGGAGATATAGCAGGATTCGGCTCGCCAAACGGATCAGAACTGTGGTCATCCGCAGATGGTTCGAATTGGGTTCGCCAGACAAACACTATTAAGAATGATCAATTTTTTGGTGTCACTTTCGATGGAGAACGCTTTGTGGTTGTAGGTACGGGAGGCACTATTTTGCGGTCCAATGTGGTCGCACCGCCACCGATTGAGATTGTTTTGAAAAATATTCGGCTCGAGGAAAATAGTTTTCGTTTTGAGTTTAACAGCAAAATTGGAACCCAGTATGAAGTTCAGCATTCTGCAAATCTAGATGAATGGTTGACCTCATTATCTCTAGAAGCATCTGAAGAAGAGATTTCTTTTTCAGACTCTGTTGCAAATATAGACGGGCGTTTTTACCGGGTGTTAGTGCCTTAGTTTAAAAAATGTGAGGTGATAAAGAAATGCATTTTATAACTTTGTTTTCCATCACCTAAAATAGGTCTATTTTGTTATAGAACCAAAGAATTCAACAATGAGGAATTTGTTCGTTTAGCTTCATAATATGGAAACAAAGTCTTTTTCTTTTAAATGCAATTACTGCAGAATTTTGTCACATAAATTAACAATTAGTTGCTCGGTTATTTTATTAATACTTTTAGCTGCATTCAGTGATTCTTTTCTCATCGGGCAACAGGCAGACACGCAGATTAAGATCGAGCTCTTGACGGAAGAATCCATCGAGTTGACCTGGCCGGTATCCCCTGAGGAATACGAGCTGGACACTTCGACTGAACTCACAACTGCAAGCTGGTCCAAGGTGAATCAGCAAATTCAAACCGGAGGAAATCAGAATCGCATTGAACTAGATTATTACGGTGAATCACGATTTTTCCGTCTTCGAGAAGTAGAACCCAAATTACTGGGGATTACCAGTTCTTCTCCATCCAGTAGAGATGCCAGTGTCGCCGTGACCCGGGAAACGGTCGTGCGGTTTTCGCGTCCGCTTCATCCTGACTCAGTGGTCACATCGGCGCATTTCTTCGCTCGTGCCGGTGGAGACGATTTACCCGCCCGGATTCATCTGTCGGCCGACCGTCGTTCTGTAACTTTATTCTATGCTGAAAATCTACCAGGCAATGCTCGCGTGGATGTGGTGTTTAACGGCACTGGCTTGAAAGACGATTTGGGACGCATTATCGACGCAGATGGTGATGGACAACCGGGTGGTTCAATTGAATTTCAATTCAACACCCTTGGCCTACAGCCACTGGAAGGAACGGCGGTTGTAGGTAACGTCTACGCCTCAGAACTGGGTGCAGGAAATGGGGAAACCGTCGACACGCCTTTGGAAGGAGTAACCATTTTCCTCGACGGCTTGGAGCAAACCATCAACACCACTACGGACTCCGAAGGTTATTTCAAACTTGAACCGGTTCCGGCTGGAGAATTCTTTGTCCATATTTATGGACGTACCGCGGTGGGCAGCGATTACCCTGATGGTGCCTATTATGCCACGGTTGGTAAGTCTTGGAATTCTGTTCCTGGGCGTGACGACAACCTGGCCGGAGGAACGGGTAACATTTATCTACCGCTTATCTACGGTAATAGCCTGCACGCAGTGTCCGAAACAGAGGATACAGAGATCACGTTTACAGACGATATCATTCAAGACTTCCCTGAATTAGATGGCGTATCCATCACTGTTCCAGCCGGCGCACTTTTCGATCAGGACGGAACTCGTGGAGGCATGGTGGGCATCGCCCCGGTCGCACCTGATCGACTCCCTGAGCCACTTCCAGATGGCCTAAACTTTCCGCTGGTTATAACCGTGCAAACGAACGACCGGGAAAATTTCGATATCCCGGTTCCAGTCAGATTTCCAAATCTTCCTGATTCTGTAACGGGAGAGACCTTATCGCCCGGAGCCAAGACTGCTCTCTGGAGTTTCAATCACGATACTGGTTATTGGGAATCGGTTGGCATGATGACTATCTCAGCAGATGGCTTATATGCGGTAAGCGATCCTGGCTCCGGTATTCTCGCTCCGGGTTGGCATGGAGTTGGAAGCGGATCAGGAGGAGGAGGCCCTCGACCAAGAAAGAAAAAAGATCCAGAGCCGGAAGATCCATTTCCCGATAGAGAAGATGACGACCCCGATGATTGTACTAAAGAGATCATTTGCACTGAAATTGTGAGCGAACGTAATTTAGCTCATTGCCTGCTCGAATGTACAGGTAACGTACTCGACCAAATATTTGGAGACGATAAGACAGAAAGGTCTCCTATGGAATTGGGGTTATGCACTGGGAATGCCCTAACCTGTAAGGATCAATGGGAGACATTGGAAGAGGTTGTCGATAGTGACCGGTGGGACAACTCCCTAACATCAGATCAAACGAGTTGCATGGACGAGTGTATGACACCCACGGCTGCGACCTTCCCTGTGATAGTCCCTTGCGAAGGCTTTTTCGATCCTTGTCCAGAGATGCTGGTTTTCTCCCCAACCGAAATGGCATTTCTCCAATCAGCAGGGGTTGTTTTCGGGTTAGAAGAACTTGAAACTCAAATTTTACCCGATTGGATAGCGGAACAGAAGGCGATCTGGAAAGCAGAAGCTGATTATTTTTCACTCGTTTTCGGTACTCCTAAAATAGCTCAAACCGATCCGCTCGAGCTGGAATTATTGCGAGCCTTCTTTAACCGCTTTGGTGAAATAACCAGCTCGGATTCCGAAGAAGGGATAATTATCAGTACCTCTGAAAGGACCGGACTGTTAGAATTGCCAAGAGTATCACAATTCAGTGATCCCGAGTGGATGACACTATTAGAACGGATGGAATTGATGAGAAATAACGCTTTGCCTCCTGAAGAGTATGATGAAGCTGCAATCAAGGCAGCGGCTGAGTATGCTAATGATGTTACTCAGCTTTTAATTAACAGAGGATGGGAACGCAGGGAAGATGGTTTGATTTTTGGTTTGGCAAGGCTCTCCTTAGAGCTTGCTCCAGAGGTTGGAAGCGAGGAGTTTCCTGCTAGAGGACATCACTACTTAATTCGCAGCTTTGATTCAGGTTTTGATCGCCGAGGTCGGCTCAGCTCTAATGGTTCTATAGAAGGAGTTATATTTGCCCCAAATGAATACCACATGATTGCTTATGTGGATCCGGTCACATTAAACGTGGGGGCCGCGACCTTTTTCTCAAATTCAACGGGAAATACTACTATTATTCCTACCGCTCCGCTTATTCCTTCCTCATCGAATGATTCGGATAATGACGGTCTAAGTGACATCGCTGAACAAGTGATAGGAACTTTGGCCAATAATCCTGACACAGATGCTGATGGGGTGTCTGATGGTATAGAAGTACAAATGGGCTCAGACCCTTTGGATGGAATCCCTGTTTCAACCGGAATCATCGCGTCGATTGGTACCACTGATGAAACTACTGATGTGGTTGTTGAAGGAAACATAGCCGTGGTCGCAGACGGCGAAAACGGGATTAAACTGATAGATGTTAGCAACTTCTTTTCCCCGATCGTTCTTTCTGAATTTCCACTTCCAGGAACTGCGAAACACGTGGCAATCTCTGGCAACCATGTGATCGTTGGATTGGGGAATCAGCAGTTGGCTTTTGTTGATATTTCAAATCCAAGCGAGCCTATCATTTCTCAAGTGACGAAAGTACCTGGTGACGTAAAATTCACTGTTACACAAGGAAACTACGGCTACGTCAGTATGGGTCTACTAAACAGCCAATACCACCTTATTAAATATGACCTTGAGCTTGGCACCGAAATCTGGAGGTGGACTACAGAATTACCATTGGGCGATATTGCTCTATCCCGTGGTATAGTATACGCGCTTTCTACTATCTCACTCGAAATTTTGGAAGACTCGCTTAACAACCCAACAGAGGTTGTTTCCTTCCCAGTTGAAGCGCCATCTTCGCAAAGGGTAAATGGTCGAACCCTATTTGTGGGGGGAGATTATGCCTACATTGGTTATAACACGGGCTATTCCATACTTGATGTGAGTAATCCCTCCCAACCGATCCTGGTGGGAGAACCTCAACAACCCCAACCGCCTATGGTTGATATTGTCGCATCTGGTTCAGGTCTCATTTTTAGTTCAAATATAATTTCTCTAGGAAATCCGAGACTCACGCTTGGAGTTTATAATGTAAGCGATCCAACAAATGTGAATAGTCTTGTGACTCAAATTGTTACACCGGGAGTACCTCTCGCAATTCAGCAGCACAGGGGAGTTATTTTAGTGGCTGATTCCCAAGCTGGCTTGCAAATTGTCAATTTCATCAGTCCTGATTTGGCAGGCGTCGCACCCGAAGTCTCCTTGGAAGCCGGATTCAGTTTAAACCCTGCAGAAGCTCAAAGTAATAGTGAGACCTGGATAGGGATTAACGCTGCCGATGATGTTCAGGTGAGGGACGTTGAGCTATACATAGATGGTGCAGCCACAGCTTCGTATACAAACTTTCCTTACAATTTTAATTTTATCACACCACAATTAACCCAGAGTAAAACCAATTTTACAGTACAAGCTAAAGCAACGGATATGGCAGGCTCATTTACCTGGACTGACTTAATCGAAGTAGACCTTATCGATACACTGCCACCTCAGTTTTCTGAAATGGAACCGGATAATGGATCTGTGCTGCAAACCGAAATCTTATCTACAATTTCAGTGAGGTTCAATGAACAGCCCAACACTGAAACTATCAATGGGCAATCGTTTCGCTTGTTTGAAGCTGGACCTGATGAAACACTAAATACGCCTGATGATGTGTTGATCAATAGTGTGATTGATTTTGATGCGAATTCTTTAATAGCAACATTATCCCCTTCCGGTGCGCTTGAGGCCGGTCTCTACCGTGTGAGCCTCTCAACCGAGGTATCAGATGTATTTGGCAATTCTTTAACTGAAGCCTTAGTATGGGAATTTGAAGTCAGGGATCCGAACGAGTGGATAAATGGTGCTGGAGGATCCTGGGCAGTGGGTGGAAACTGGTCCAACGGAAGCATAAAAGGTCAGGACAATCTGATAATAGATATTCCGAATGAGGACGCGCCGACACAAATTTCTTCGGGAACTTTTTCAATTACCAGCCTTCTTTCCGAAGAAGATTTTACTCTTACAGTGGGGACACTGAACGTCGCAGAAGAAGCGACCATCAATGGTAATTTTACCTGGACCTCTCAAAGCGCGCTAGGCGGTGGTGGTACAACCATGGCCAATGGTGGTATGTTAATTGATGGACTTAATAGTCACCTCCTTAATGACCATTGGTTGGTTAACAATGGATTGGCACAGTGGACCAATGGGGCTATTTACTTAGGGCACAGTCAGTCACTATTTATGAATTCGACTGGGGCCACATTGGAGCTTCTGAATGAAAGTTACACGGTGATAGGGGATAGCGGCAATTTCGATCCCTTAGGTGTCATTAATGATGGGGCTTTAATCAAGAACAGCGAAAGCGGACTGCGCATTGCGAATCTTAGTTTCGAAAATAACGGAACGATCGACGTAAAGCTAGGTGAACTTGAAATCTTCGGCGGCGGATACTTTGGTGAGGGATCCATAGTGGTGCGAACTGGAGCAACGCTGCATTTTAGTACCGGACTATTTAGTGATTTCGCAGGCAGCATTCTGGGAGGCTCACTGATGTTGGAAGAAGCTGGAACCCTTAAGCTAGTAGAAGGTTTTGTATCTTCCTTAGGATCGGATATCGCGGGAGATGGTGATGTAGTCCTGAAAATAGCACAATCCAAGGGGGTGGAAATTTTTGGAAATTACGACGTCGGTACCACATCTTTTGAAGGCGGACCCGCTGCTTTCCATTCGTTGGCGAAATCAAACTCTGCTCAGATAATCCATCCATCGGTGGAATTGGTCGGCGCCGGGATCTTCGAATCAACCAGCGATTTCCTGTGGACAACAGGCAAAATGGCCGGAAGAGGCACGACTCGAATCCGAGGGACGCTCAGGATGGAATTTAATCAGGAATTCAGCGACCGGGCTCTGAGGTTAGAAAACCGGACATTGGAGATTATTGGAGAAGCCATTGGATCTCCAGGCGTTTCGATTGAACCCAAGGCTTCAACGACCTCCCGCATCCATGTGTTGCCTGGCGCTGTTTGGCGACAAACAGATGACTTCGGAATTGAAGGAGATTCGACGGGTGAAGACTGGTTGTTCACCAATGATGGTTCTTTTATCAAGGAAGGGGCGCTCAATGGCGAATTCAACATACACTTTCTCAATTCTGGTCTAATTGAAATTAAAGAAGGCACCTTGCTGATTGTGGGTGATTTCCAACAAACGGCGGGCGAAATCCGGCTCTCAGAATCGAATCTCCAAGCTTGGTCATTGAATGGCGGTGTTCGCCTTCAGGGTGGGTCCATCACCGGTACTGGTGAGTTCGGGTTTCATCAGTTCTCTACCTTTTCTGATGTTGAAAATTCTGGAGGAGCAATAAGCCCTGGTGACAATGCCAATTCGGGAACTGTTACCATAAAGGGCGAGTATATGCAGAGTGGTTCCGGCAGCATTGCCATCGACATTTTCGGCCTGCCAGAGGAAGCAGGACCGGACAAAGTGACCGTGTCTCGTGGTGCGGTACTCGGTGGTATCCTAGAGATTCGTATCGCCGAAGGGTTCGTTCCTGCAATCGGTGCCAGCTACACAATATTAGATGGAACATCCCGTACCGGCGAGTTCGGTACAGTAACAGGTCTGGAAATCTCAGCGGACCGGAAGTTCGAGGTCGTCTATACCGCGACAGCCGTTCAAATTAATGTAGTTTCAATACCTTAGTCTCCGCTGATTATATTGTAGTATTCAAATCGCTTTATTTCTGATTACGTTATGATATCATGCACCACGTTTCCGAAGACATCGGTCAGTCGGAAGTCGCGTCCTTCATGGCGAAAGGTGAGGCGTTTGTGGTCCATGCCTAGCAGGTGTAAAATGGTGGCGTGAAGGTCGTGCATGTGCACCTGGTTTTGGACTGCGTATTGGCCGAACTCGTCGGTTTCTCCGTAAATGAGTCCTGGTCGGACCCCGCCCCCGGCAAGCCAAACCGTGAAACCGGTTGGATTATGATCGCGGCCATCACCGTTCTTCTGGGCGTAAGGAGTTCTTCCAAATTCGCCGCCCCACCAGACCAAAGTATCTTGCAATAATCCACGTTGCTTGAGGTCGGTCAAAAGGCCTGAAATGGGTTTATCAACCGCCAGGGCATGCTCCTTGTGTTTGGGCATGTCGTTGTGCTGATCCCAGGCGGGGTTGTTGGAATTGTCGCTGTAATTGACCTGAATAAATCGAACTCCCGACTCTGCCATGCGACGAGCCATCAAGCATTGGCGGCCGTAATCGTCTGTCGGCTCTTCGTCGATGCCATACAGTTTTTTGGTAGCTTCCGTTTCTTTGGACATATCCAACACTTCCGGTGCGTTGGATTGCATGCGCCAAGCCAACTCGTAGGAGTTGATGACCGCTTCCAGTTCGGTATTTCCGGGCAAGCTCTTTTTGCGCTCGTGGTGCATGGCCTGAAGCAGCTCGAATTGACGCCTTTGTTGGTCGGATGAAAGGGTTTCGTTTTTGAGATTCTTGATGCCAATATCGGTGGCCTTCATTCCGGCACGGCCAATGGCGGTTCCCTGATACGATGCTGGAAGAAATGCGTTTCCATAGTTGCGCGGACCTCCGTTACCCATCGATGGACTGAGGCTTACAAATCCCGGCATGTCCTGACTTTCGGTACCTAGGCCGTAGTTTACCCACGATCCCATGGAGGGACGAATAAGATTAGTAGAACCCGTGTGGAGAAAGAGAGTCGCGGGACCGTGAGCGACTCCTTCCGTCTGCATGGATCGGATGATGCAATAGTCGTCTGTGTGTTTCGCCATGTGAGGAAACAACTCAGAAACCCAGGCACCGTTCTGGCCGCGTTGTTTAAAATCCCAAAGCGGTTTCATCACGCGTTGATTGGAGCCCATTCCGGTTTTTGCCAAAATGCGCTGGTCGGTAAAATCGAGCATGCGGCCATCGTCCTTATACAACAGTGGCTTATAGTCATAGCTGTCGACTTGGCTAACTCCGCCAGCCATGAAAAGAAAGATTACCCGTTTGGCCTTGGGAATAATATGGGGGATTTTTGGGAGTAGGGGGTTGCTGATACCCGCCGCGGCGGCTTGCTGGGCGATGCCGGCTGCGGCCATATAACCAAATCCACAAGCCATGTGACGTAGGGCGTCGCGGCGCGAAATGGAATGAACTGGTTGAGTTTCGGACATGCTTAATTCAAATAGCGGAAATCAAAGGAGCCAAATAACGATTGAAAGACTGAGGCCCACTCTGTGACTGATTCGGTGGAAAGTCCATCTTTTAGAAATTCACTGATGAGTTTGCGTTCCTGATCGGTAGGTGGACGCCCTAATGTTTGTCGGTAAGCCACATCAACGCGTTCACTCGGATTCTCCACGCTTTTTAATAAGGATTCCGCGGCCAATTTGGATTGTTCCAGAACAAAAGGATTGTTGAGCATATACAGGGCCTGAAGAGCTACCGTGCTGGTGTTGCGTTTCCCGAGTGAGAAATTGACATTGCCGAAATCGAATAGCTCGAAGAGTTCGTGACGTTGCACCCGGAATGCCGGTGTGTAAACGCTGCGGCGATTATCCTGGAAGTCATAGTTATACTCAATCATTTGGGCGGCAGTACTGTTGGCATTGATTTCTCCGGCTCCTACAATGTTGGGCCCGAACATCTGAAGGTCTAGATTCCCATTTACCGCAAGAATCGCATCTCGCAATTGTTCTGCGTCCAATCGACGAATGGGATAGGACGTAAGGAGGCGATTATTGGGGTCCTTCTTTTTTGCCTCCTCATTGATGTTGGAAGATAACTGCCAGGTTCGGGATAGCAGAATTTCTTTTATGATCGCTTTAATAGACCATTCATTTTCCTGCAACCGGACGGCCAGATAATCGAGCAACTCGGCGTGCGAAGGTAATTCGCCTGTCGTACCCAAATTGTCGACACTTCGCACTATACCGGTTCCAAACAACCAGCTCCAAATCCGATTGGCCATAACCCGGGAGCTTAAAGGATTGTCCGGACTAATGACCCATTCCGCCAGTTCCAAACGACCGCTCGTATTCGGAGGTATGGTCGGAACCGCACCCAGGCTGGCCACTTGCAGGAATCCTCGGGGTACGAAATCGCCTTTGTTCTTTTCTACACCCCGGATGCGAATGGCAGAATCGGTTGGTTCAGGATCCTCTTTGACCGTCATTGCCAATGGACGTGCTTTTAGCATTTCGGTCAAAGGTTTGAGTTCTTTGTCCAGGCCCTTAATGTCCTGTTTCAATGCGTCAAGGTAAGCTGTTCTTTCTGGACTCCCAATACTCGTATCATCCTCGATCAAAAACCATTGAACTGCGTCCGCGATCACATGTCCGTCGGTTCCTTCATTTGATATTCGGACAAAACTGATTTCGTTTTTTTCGAATGCATATTCTCCGAGGGAATGAAAGCGGCCATACTCCGTAGGTGCTTGTCGCTGATTCACCAAAACCGTCGTTTCGCCTTTTGAATGACCGATCGTCACGGGAGTTTTCGTGGAACGGTTGTTTGCTTCTGCGTAGGCCAAGCGGACAAGATAACTACCTGAAACTGGAATGGTGGTCTTGAAGGTGAGTGTTTTTTCGCCCTTCAACTTATCGCCATCATGGTAATAACCTTCGCCCAAATAATTTTGTGAGTATTGCGAAAACAACCATTCGCCCTGATGTTCTGCGGCTTCGTCATCCACGACCAGTCCGGGAATGAGATTAGTCGATTTTGGTAAACCTGGTTGAGGTGGCTTCACACTGTCTTGGGTGAGGACTTTTAACTCAGCCTTTTTGAGATTCAGTGGCAGTTGAAGCTTCGCAACGCTGGCTTCTGCTTTAGATAATTCTTCTGCAGCGACGCCTTCGAGGAGTAGGGGAGTATCAACCCAACGAGCCACATTGTCCGTGTAATTATATAGCGTTCGGGTACTTTTGAATATTCCGGCCATAGCATAGTAGTCTGAAGTAGGTACCGGATCAAATTTGTGGTCGTGGCAACGGGCGCAGCCGAGAGTCATTCCCATAAAGGCCTTTCCTACGGTGTCGATTTGTTCATCGATGACGTCGAAGCGAAGGAGTTGTTTATCCTGAAGTTCGTAATTGGTCGGGCCGAGGGCAAGAAACGCGGTGGCAGTTAGCTGTCGACTTCTCTGACCTGGCGATTCGTAAGGAAGCAAGTCTCCCGCAAGCTGTTCCCGAATCATTTGGTCGTAAGGCATGTCATCGTTGAATGCCTGAATCACATAATCACGATACCGCCAGGCGTCCTTAAAAAGAAGGGTACGACCACCGCCGCTTGATTCCGCAAAACGGGCAACATCTAACCAATGGCGGCCCCACCGTTCTCCAAAGTGAGGAGAAGCCAACAGCTCATCGACCAGAAGTTCCCTTGCATTCACACGGGTGTCGGCAACAAAGGTGTCGATTTGATCAGGCGTTGGAGGAAGGCCGATCAAAGTATAATACAACCTACGGACTAACTCTTCTTTGGTCGCATCCGCTACGGGCTTAATTCCTTTCTTTTCTTGCGTAGCTAAAATAAACTGGTCGATGGATCCATTCGGCCAAGAATTGTTCTGAACTTTTGGGGCAACCGGTTTGCGGATGGCTTTAAATGACCAATGATCTTTCCCGCTTTCATAGTTCGGCAAGGCCTTACGATTGCTTGGTCCGGATCTTGGGTCAACTGCGCCAGACTGTATCCAGATGTTCAGGTCGGTGATAGAATCTTTAGGTAATTTTAAAGTTGGATGATTCTTGCGCTCGATAGCTGCCACCAAGGAACTTGATTTTGCATTTCCGGGAATAATAACAGGACCTGAAGCGCCGCCCGCTTGCCAACCGTGCTTTGAGTCGAGCCTAAGCCCGCCCTCCTGTTTCGCCGAACCATGACACTGTATGCAGTTGTCCAGGAACAAAGGTCTGATTCTTTTTTCAAAATGATCTATTTCCTCGGAAGCTGAGGCTGATTTTTCAATCACCACGAGAAACCCTATAACAAGGCAACAAGGGAATAATAAGAACTTCTTAGAGAAACGGATCATAGGGTAAATGCCTCCTCAAAAAAGCTAAGAGACTTTATTTTGTCGAGGTTATTTGAGGTGAGGTGACCGGAGGAAGTGGTCAGACCACAAACGTCAATCTCTTGGATCCAGCTGAGAGTATTACATTGAAATACGCTACATCTCGGTTTGAATGGGAGGTATGCAAATCACCACTCGTATTCAGACCGCCTTGGCAATTGCCACAATTACCGCACTATCATTCCTTTCCACTGCAACGGCTAATCACCATGCCTCGCAACTTGAGCCGGGATTTAAAAGCCTCTTTAACGGCAAGGACCTAACAGGATGGACGGGGAATCCAAAGCTTTGGTCGGTGGAAAATGGAGCGATAACCGGAAAGACAGGTGAGGCGCCGCACAACAAACTCACTCACAACACCTTTCTCGTTTACACCGGAGGATCGGTGGACGATTTCGAACTTCGTTTGAAGTACCGCATCGAAAATGGCAATTCTGGCATTCAGTACAGAAGCAAGATTTTGAGTGAAGGAGAATTCGGTCCCATCGTAGGTGGCTACCAGGCCGACTTCGAAGCAGGCACCAAGTATTCCGGCATTCTTTATGAAGAAAAAGGTCGGGCCATACTCGCACTCAGGGGACAAGCCACCAAGATTCTTACCAATCCCGAAAACAACAAAAAACCCATCGTTCAAGTTCTCGGTTCACTGGGAGACACAGATGACATTCAAACCGTAATCAAATCCGAAGAGTGGAATGATTACACCATCATCGCCAACGGCAATCAGCTCACTCATATCATCAACGATCGTGTGACAGTTTCGGTAGTCGATGAAGACATGACTGGCAGTTCGAAGTCCGGGGTTCTCGCTTTACAAATTCACGTGGGTCCGGTCATGACCGTTCAGTTCAAGGATATTCAGATTCGCGAGATAAAATAGAAGGGTTGCCGCCTGCTACCAAGTCCCCACACCACCATCTGGCACCCGGCGATCAACTCCGCCTTCAAGTAGTCCTTCCTCGATCCTATGGATGATGACTTCAGCGGATCCCTGATTTGAGCGTTCTTTCAACGTATGACCACGTCGTTCAAGTTCCTTCAGGGTGTCGGGGGAGAATCCATGAGTTTCATAGGAAACCTGATCTGGCATCCATTGGTGGTGAATTCGACCCGCGTCTACTGCAGCTTGTGCGTTCATTTCGTGATCAATTACATTGAGTATCGTTTGCATGACGGTATTAATGATCGTTCTACCTCCAGGGGTTCCAGTGACCATGAATAGTTCTCCATCTTTTTCCAGAATGGTGGGAGTCATACTGCTGAGCATGCGTTTGCCCGGCTCGGCCAAATTGGCCGGTGTTCCGATTAACCCTTGGTCGTCCGTCAGACCCGGGCCCGCATTAAAGTCGCCCATTTCGTTGTTCAGTAGAAATCCGGCTCCAGGCACAACAATTCCTGAACCGTATCCGAACTCCAACGTATAAGTAAGAGAAACGGCATTGCGCTCTTTATCAACGACGGAGAAGTGGGTGGTTTCTTCGCTTTCCTTTGATTGCCTGGACTGTTCAGGCGATGACACGGAAGCATGACTCATTTCGATACTGCTTCCAAGTTGTGCTGCGTAACGCTTGGATAACAACCGTTCCAAAGGCATGTCACTGGTGAAGTCGGGATCCCCCAGGTATTTTGCGCGGTCTTCATATGCCCGGCGCATCGCCTCTGTCATAAGGTGCAGCGTATCCGCAGAACCGAACCCCGTCTCCTTCAAGTTGAAGGCCTCCAACATGTTTAGCATTTCCACCAGCGTAGTTCCACCGGAACTAGGCGGAGGCATGGAGATGATCTTGTATCCCCGATAGCTTCCTTGCACAGGACTTCGTTTCTTCGGCTCATAGCTGGCAAGATCTTCCAGCGTGATCAGGCCGTCATTCGCCTCCATCTCAGCGACCAGCAGTTCTGCGGTTTCCCCCTTATAAAAACCATCCGGACCTTTGCTTGCGATGCGCTTGAGGGAGTCGGCGAGGTCAGGTTGTTTCCAGATTTCTCCGGCTTCATAAGGAACCCCGTGGCGTGTAAACTTCGCTAAAGATGCAGGGTATTTCGACATACGAGGAAGTACCCCTTTAATCGAAGCCGACAGCTCATGCGTTACAACAATACCTTTTTGGGCCAGGTCTATCGCGGGTTTAACTAAATCTCTCCACGGAAGTTTTCCGTGCTCCTGCCAGGCAAGGTAAAGACCTGCCACCGTTCCTGGAATACCCACCGACCAGTAGCTATGGTGATGTTTCTTTGGATCGTAAACACCATCGACCAGCCACATTTCGGGAAAGGATGCCTTGGGGGCCATTTCTCGAAAATCATAACAAATGGGTTCGCCTTGATCAGGTCGATAAACAAGAAAACCTCCACCTCCGATATTTCCTGCGGTTGGATGCGTAACAGCCAAAGCGAAAGCGGTAGCAACTGCTGAGTCGATGGCATTGCCACCACGCGTCATAATCTCGATACCCACTTCAGAGGCCTGGTCGTTTGCAGAAACCACCATGCCATTGCTAGCTATGGTGGCCGCATTGGCTCCAAGAAGGAGTTTAGGTGTTAATACGCATGTGAACCATAAACACAGGCTAATAACCTTATTTAGTTTCATCAGATGAAATTCTTTAATGTACTGGTGCTAATTTCGAAGGATACCTGCGCTCTGCATTCCATTCGCCAAGATAGATGGCACCGTCACTGTCGTTATTCAGACGCACCAAACGACGAAATAAAACAGATTGAGAAGATATTGTTTTCGAGGTCATACTTTTTCGATTTATTCTATCCGATACTTCATGACCATTTCTGATTGAGCTTGGATGGCCATTTTTATGTATTTTTCCATGGGAATGCCGGAGACTTCCTCGATCGATTGTTCAATGATTTCTCTACCGTTGGCAGTTTTCTTAAGGCTGGTCAGTTTGTCCCGTAAGGTATTCACAAATTTATCAGTATATCGCATATAGGCATCTAGTACGATAAAACGGGCGCCACCGGGGTTATCAAATTTGATCGAGAACTTCGGATTCCTGGACTTGCCTGCTCCTTGACGTTTTTCGCCCGTGAGCCAGTTTAACAGATCAAGGTCTTCCCCTAAAATATTCCGGGAGTGTTCAAATTTTTGATAAGCTTCCAGTGAATAGATCTCCTTTGTTCCATGACGTTTGATGGTTATCATATCGTTTAGAAGATTACAAAGAACCGGGTCAAACCATTCGCGATCTGAGATTTTATATCGCCTGCCTTTGAAATGCCTGAGCAACTCATTTCCAAATCCTCCTCTGAATCTGTTCTCGCGTCGTGCCATCCAACTAAATGGATCGTAGATGTGAGTGAGGTTTTTTATATAGATTTGTTGTAACCGCTTAACTTGCTCTTCCTTGGGTTCGTTTGACGAAACAATAATGGGGTAGGTTAGTTTTACATCCTTGAATGCATTTGGAACAACTTGAGCAGAAAGCCCCCGATCCAGGATATGGAATCCTTCCTGCGTATCCAGGTTTAGACCTTGTTCCTTTAACACATTGATTGGCTGCCCGTATTTTTTGCCATTCTTACTAATGGTTCGATGGCTGACTCTCCATTCTGTTGTTACCCGTCTTTCCCAGATTTCTTTCGTTTCGTTATACCTGATATCAGTGGCGAACTTTGACGTGGGCATGGACGGCAGGTTTCGGTTCAACCTATCCAAATCCCAGGCAACCAGTGCTTCGATTTTGAAAAATGGATCCTGGCTCAGTCTTTGAACAATGGCGATTTCGCGTCTTAACCAGTTATCATGATTCACCTTAAAATGGGTAATACCAAACGATTCAGCCAGTTCAGTTAGTTCACTTACAAATGCTTTCCCGTCTTCCAAACGAAAGTTGAGGTGATTAATTTCGTAAACAAGTAACTTCTTATGAAATCCCAGGAGCAGCAGATTGAACGTGTCCGCAAAGTCGAGTACCACATCGTTGGTGCCTTCATATTTTTCACCGGTGTGGCCATCTATGATGTCCACGTCCGCCTCATAGACGACGAAAGGTTTCAGCTCGAAAACCTCCCCTCCAATTTTCAGTGGATCTTCCTTTGCAGCCGAAAGCGATTGTCCGCTTATCGTCAGAAGGAGTAGGGCGAAGGAACCTAAAAATGATCGGAGTTTAGTAGGAGTAGGTAACATGGTGATAGTGTTCGAAAAAACCAACGCCTGTTTGTGCCAGACGATTATTGACCATCCCCTGCAATCAAACGATAGAACTGTCGAGAATCTTCTGTAAATGGTGCAATGATTTCATAACGATTTTCACCCAATTCGGTGACTGTGATTTCAGGAATGTCGTGCCAAACGAGTAAACCGGTCAAGTCTGTAGTTTCAGCACGAATTTCTGCACCTAATCCTTCAGGGGTTAATAGAATAATTCTAACGGTATCGTTCGTCAGCTTCTCCATCAACTCAACCCGAATTCCCGAGTCGGCGACTATCGTAGTTGTTTCAACCAAAGGATCTTTATCTTCACGTAGACCGGCTCCATCCGTAGCTATACTATAAAACGAGTAGCTTCGACCGGACGTTCCGGTAAAGACTGGATTAGGTACATCTACCGCTCCCCGCCATAGGAAGAAAGGACCTCCATCAATTGACTGGTAAATGGTCCAGTATTCCACGCCTGAGCCTCCTGGATCTGAACCAGTTAGGATGATCGGGAAAGAAGCCGATTGTGAGACCGCCGGGCTGCTGGCAGAGCTCGTTGGCTTTTCCAGATCGATTGTGTGCACCACCTCAGGGGTGAGGATGGATTCGTTCAAATCAAAGATAATATCAGCAATATTCTCGAATTTCGTACCTTGCGGAAGATCAGGCTTCTGCTTAACGTCGTAACGGACAAATCCCTGACCATTTCCACTCTCGTCTTCAACCTGAAGAAATCCATCAAAGGCCCCGAATGGTGTTATTCCTGTCGCCGGATCTATGGAATCGAATATGATGGTTATGTCTCCAGTGTTTCGATCAAAAGCACCCGTTACGCGCACAATGAGCGGAGAACCATCCGAATTCTGATAGTCCACATCTATCTGGAAATTCTGCGTATTCGCCGGAACGGACTTCGAAACATCAGCCCACCCAAACTCACGGAAAACAAATGTATCAAAATCGTAATCTGGATCGAGTGTGTCGGTGATTGTCACACGTTGGGCTGCTGCCGTAGCTCCCTCTTCAGGATCGTTCTCAAAACGAATTGTATAGGGAATCACTTGATTTGCTTCGATCCAACCTTCCTGTCCAAAGGAACTCAGACCAAACTTGTCGTTCGGGTCATTGGACCCAGTTGTACTAACCTTCTTTCGTTTGCGCTCTCGCGCGTCATCGACGGCAACTTTCGGTACTCTGGCATCAGGTATACCATCGGTCCCTTGTTCTTCAAGGACCTTGCAACATTCCATATCCAGCTCGATTTGCTTATTCAGATTGAAGATATCTGAAAACGATTGATTCTCAGATTCGGGAAAATCGTAACTCTGTTCAGCGATAGGTTGAATCACACTATTCGTAGCATTGTCATCAACCGGCGTAAAGAATGACACATTCAAAGCCGTTGGGATACTCCAATTTCCGTTCGTCAGCGTCGAGTAAGTGAGTTCCTCAATGCGTTCCTCTGGACCGACTGCGCCATCCAACATTGAAAACTCAGACCATATGGCCATAGGAACTTCCCCAACCGAACTCAGTGCAGCATTTGAAGCAACCGGCGCTTTGGTTAGTTTCTTGGATGGCAACCAAAATAAATTGGCCGAATCCCACATTTGGACATGAAGCAGCCCCTCTTTCAAATTGCTTTCAACCCACGTTGTGAAAACATCGCCATTGGGCAATCGGTGTACTTTCAACCTGTTCGCGGTGCCTGGTATGGAGCCCAATTGCTGCTGAGTAGTCCAACCTGTATCCGTTTTCCGAATATAGCAAAGATCTGCGTCTTCATAAGCAGCCATCGCCTCCGATACATCAGAGTTAGCGTCAAATCCCGTCATGTCAGCATGCGCAAATACCAGAAGCAACTGCCCATTCGAATCCTCCACAGCCCTTACTTCTCGATTAGCACCTGTGGTAGGCAAAACCATCGGAGCCGTCCAGGCATCATCGACAAATTCAGACATAAGAATATCATTGGTAAGATCTGATCCGGAAACTGCTTTCTCCCGTATCCAGAAAGCGTATGTCTCACCCGATGACATAGTGATGAGAGCTGGTCTACTTTCGTCTTCGAAATCGTTCATTACATCCGCAAGGAGCGAACTAATACCAGAAGCACTGTAATCTGCATTCGTACCAGGCTTGGCTGTAAGTGTGACTGTTTCTTCAATTTGCCATCCATCAGGGGTAATGATTGTCCGTGTGAGACTATTTCCGTCTGCATGATAGGTAACGAAGGCACCATCTTCAAACTCAGGGGTCACTCCATCACTTCGCTTAACCGTTAGTGCCCCACTTCTTATATCATACTTAACCGAATAAACTCGAGTCCACCATCCTACTTTTGCTCCCAAAGAACCATTGATTGATAGGTCCTGTAATCCAAATCCAGCTGGATTTTTAGTCTTTGGATCAATGGCACTATCATAACCTACGGCGATGTTTCCTGTGAGAGATCCGGAAATTTCCACAAAGTCACCTAAAGCTTTGCCAGTGAAGTATCCGCCAATGCCGCCCGCAAGGGTAACTTTGCCATCCGTAGGAAGTATTTGTGGTGTTGCCCATTCAAATTCTCCACCAAAGACACCATCTATTGCAATACCCACATAAATCTCAGCCAATGGCGGAGCGTAGACGGTCAAATTTGGAAGAGCTATTCTCGCTTGAATCGCCAAGCCTAACGAAGCCGTTAACTTGTCGAACTCATATTCACACGTTTTAGGATTGGTCGTCCAAACACCGCCAATTCGTGCTTTTCCAGCAACCGTTAGGCCCTTGCCTGAGCCACCAACCTTTTTCTTTTCGGCCTCATTCAGTTGCTCGTTGGGGCTTCGATCTAATGCATCTAGCGCATCACTGAAAAACCCAACAGCCACATCCACTCCAGCAGCAACTTTTGCTTCTTTTAGATTCGCTTCACCTTCGACCACACCCTTAAGCAAAAACGAATGAGTTCCGAATTTTCGAGTGAGCCACTTCGCCTGACTTTTCGAACTACTCTTTTTGAACTCAAACCCCAATTCAATTGCTTCGTTGAAAAATTTACACGCAGCGTCATCAGCAGAGGCGAGTGGTTCCCAAATAGGAAGCTGTTGGCCGTTCTCATCAAAGAACGCAGGTTCAGGTAAATAGAACTCTATGGTCTCGTTCAACTTAGCTTGCGGAGGCGGATCTGATACGTTCGACACTAATTGAAGAGGTTCGCCGAGAAGATCAGATTCCAAAGGACCGGTTCGGTAATACAAATCCGTATCGTCCTCCTGATTAGCTACATCACCGCCGGTCCACAACACGATGGGCTCGCCATCAGCTGTAAGCACTGAGTCAAAGCTACTAAAAGCAGCATCGTCGCTGAATGCATACTCAACCGGCTCATGGCGAATCCAACCACCCTCTCCATCTGGAAGACTCAAGGCAACCAGCAGTTGAACATCATTAGGGTCCACGGGAACATCTATATCGCTACTCAAATTCCGTCCCGCCCTCTCATGGAGTACTATAATCGCAGGGCCCCCATCGTAGAGTGTCGGCGAATAGACAGGCACAGGATTCGTTCCGGCGCCTACTATCTCTGGTTCGGTCCATGCGTTATTTTCATACCGCGTTGTGAAAACGAGATTCCTCCTAACAAAAAATAGATGGGGGACGTCTTCGACCTGCAAGAAGCTCAAATGCCGGTATTCGGAGAGATCGTCCGGTCCCGAATCATCACCCAGATCGGGTAACACGAAGGTATTATTATCTGAAACTTGACCACCATGAACAACAACTGTGTTTGGGCTGCTTCCATAACCGTCAGTAACTACCACATACTCATCTCCAGGAAGCCCTTCCGTCAAAAACTCTCCTTTCGAATTAGTGGTACCCTCATAAGACCTTCCTTCTTCAGAGTCTGTACTAACAACTCTCACTGTTGCGTTGCCAATAGGTTGACCTGCACTATCCTGCACAACGCCACCTATAGAATTGCTCCCGAAGCCAGTTACGTGGCGGTCATAAATATTTTGAAGAAGAAACTCGAGGTCTGTTTCAACCACTCCCAGCTCAGCTAACCGGGCAGCTTCGTCACTGGCAGCTCGATGATTTTCAGCGATTGTATTACCAATGATATCGAGGAATTCATCGTGATAGATGGAATCCTCGTTGACATTGCTGATATTGGAACGCTCACCGTTAACTGCGATTGCCGCCAGGTCCTGAATTATTATGTCACCGGGGTTATTTCGCTCAATCCCAAGGTAATAAACAGTTGTGACAATCGTCTCACCAGTCGCGATCATACCTGGAGTTCCAGTCTCGGAAGATGGGATTAAAAATAGACTATTACGGCCTTCCCGAACTGGACTGGTAGAATACAATCCACCCGGTTGAAAATCCGCGAACTCGCTGGCAAAATTGAGAAGAACGGGAATATCCTGACCGTGCGGGTTTGTTAAACTTACTTCAATTTTAAACGGAACTAATGGCGTGAGTCTTATAACATCAGGGGTGTTTAATGAGATAGTAGGTAACAACGCGTCATCCACAGGGGCTCCCTGAATAAGGGTTACTCCGGACACTAAAACCACCGAATCATCAGTCCGAGAAACAATCACATCATAGTTCCCCAGTTTCTCATCTTGGAATGAGAACGCCGCAGTCAGGCAACCAGAATTCCGAAATATGGTCCGCGTAGTATCAATAACCGGATCACCGTCAACGTGACGAATTGATACCCGATCTCCCTTTTGGAAAGCAGCGCCTTTCACAACGATCGTAACCGGCCCGTTATTTCCGACCTGGGACGGCAGCAACTCAGTAATGGAAAAGGGTTTTACGCTTGTAACAACCGAGACGTTGTTTGGTTCGGGACCCGGGTCATCAACGGTTATAAGAATATAGACCATACCCTTACCAGTTATGGGAACTTGTACCGTCGCCGTCTCGCCCGGAAGCCCATCCGCCTTGGCGGCATTTTCAAACACCGTCGGGATACCATCTACCTGGGCCAGCAACTCGATTCTGGCTTTCGGACCCGTAGCACTTACCTCGACACAAATGTCGTTCCCGATCTCAGTAGACGCATCGATTCTGAAAAGCTGGGATGTACGCTGCCCCGCCGCAAATGTTAGCGAAGCAATTTCGGTAACGGCACGTGACTGAACTTCTAGGTCGAAAGCGTTGGAGGAAGTACCCGTGTTGTTTGCATTCTGATACTCTAGTTGCTCTCCTCGGTCATCAGTTCGAATTATCAGGTGGTAAGAACCGTCCACCAATGGCGGTATAAACGTAACGATAGAATGGGTATAAGAAGCGCCAGGTGCCAATGTGGAAGGACGAGCTGAAGAACCCGCCAAGGAGTCTCCGATTTCCCAGCTACGATTCCTCGAGAAGTAGAGTGAGTCCACCCAGTTTCCAAGCGCAGCCGATGCCCCTTCATTCGTCACTTTGTATTCAACTTTCACTGACTGATTGGGAGAGTATAATGGATCCGCAAGCAGTTCGCTTAAAGAAAAGAACTTTCCGCTGGTGGTGATAAATGTAATTGAAGAACCATCTACGGTCAGATCTGGATTCAGTGTGGGATCCGAAGAGCCCAATTGTTCAATCGCACCTATATCTGCGTAGCTGGGATTCCCAACGCCAGTGTCGGTTACCGCGGGATCATCAAAACGTGGAAAGCCATTAAAATCCAACCCATCGGCTAACGAACCGTTCGCTGCATCCACAAGCGGTGAATCCGTATCTGGATTGAAATTATCACCACCGGCATCCACAAACATGGGATCGACTATTAGATCACCCACGCTGTCCGCCAAGGTAATCTCCTTAAATCCGTCTTCACTATAAAAAAGTCCAAGACTGGCATTCGGGCCGTGAAAAACATTATTTCTACTGATCAAACTCTCAGTTTCTATATTATTATTTGATTTTTTAATGAGGCTTTCCGTAGCACCAGCCAGAACACTGTTTACCAAAGCATAATGAGCATAAGCCGGGGAAATAGAGGTTTTACCCCCATGAATTGTGACGTTTCTGAGAGTCGCGCCACCCGTTCTATCACCATAGGAATAGATTCCCTGATTTTCAAAATCATAAATTAGGCTGTTGGATATATCCCAGTTTTGAGGATCCCTCAGGACCAACGCGTCACCTTTGGCATCGTGAATATGAAGTCCCGTAAATGATTTTAATTCTGATTCCTCCCCCATATTGATGTATAGGGAAGCGTACCCAACTCCATTAATAACGCCCGAACCGATACTTCCAGCGAACCGTATCTCTACATTGTTAAATTGAGTTTTAGGATTTAGAACTCGGATACCATTCCAATCTCCTGGTGCAGGGGAAGTTTCATTTCCGTCCCCGTTGGTATCGCCACCAATGGTGTCGTCCAACTCTGAGGTAAATATAATGGGATTACCCGGTTCCCCATTCAATATAAAATGTCCGTTACCATCCAGCCATTCCCTATAAAATCCACTTGAGGATAGGGGCATCTTGATAATCGTACCTGGAAGGACAGTAATCGAGCCGCCCAATACTGCAGAGCCCGCTGTTGTTTTCACAACTACAATGGGTGTATGACCCAACACAGTGGGGTGCTTCGTGCCTCCACCCAAAAGACGAGTGATGTTATTCGGCACATTGTCACCCACTTCTAAGTTGTTTAATGAGTAATCTAGTACCCTGTACCATCTATAAATTCGGATAAAGGCGAGTCAGTTTGATTCGGGCTTTTTCGTTGG